>DASQWJ010000062.1:0-4756 GCA_035640315.1 Nitrososphaeraceae archaeon | reverse complement strand
ATCAGGAAAAGAAATAAAACAGAGAGTAGAACACACTTTGGAACCAGACAGGATGCTAAGAAGTGAAGTTGTTGAAGGTGATACCAAAGGTACGATTCTGATAATTGAGTTGAATCCAAAGTCTGATTCGATTACGGAAATAAAGGTGGATGCAAATCTAAAATATGGAAAAATTGGAGCGGTTCTAGGCATTTTTGCCAAACATAAGATAAAAAATGAAATGGACAAGCTTATTGATCAATTATCAAAAAAATAATCAGATCACAGTCTAAGATTTTAATACTTTTGTGAGAAATATATCATTGATAAGACGATTTCGTGGGGTCAATTTCTCTGATACTCAGATTCTTAAAATCCCAAATTAGATTATCAGACCTAAATGTAGCTGTCGATCCTGAATTTGTGATTATAAAATCCTTATCTTTGGAGCACTCAGCACCAAAAAAATTAGAGTCTGGCATTTTTGCATACCATCCTCCGTCATCGACGAGATCTGTCACTTTTATCCAATAATTGGTATTTGTGTTATCAATGTACGATTCTAATTTTACTTCTGAATTACCATTAATATTGTAAATTACTACTTTCCATCCAATCCATCTATCAATTAGTGAATTAGTTACCTTCGCTGATTGTCTTTCATCTGTATATCCACCGACAAACCATAATTCTTTTTTCCATCCCACTTTGCCGGTATCGTACAGACCACCCATGTAGGCTGTTGCTTCACATGGGATTTCTTGGTTGTGTTTTCCCCCTCTAGCATACCAAGTTAGATCATTTTCTAATACTTTGTTACTACTGTTTGCAATCACCCCAGAGATTTTTGCATATCCTGTCATTTCTACGTTCTTCCAATTTGTTTCTCCTTCTAATGTCTTAACATTCATTCTAACTACTGGAGTTGCAATTCGCCAAGATCCGTCTTCCTGTTTTGTGATATTTGGATTAAACGTGATAGAAAAATGTTCATCTTCTTTTGGACCTTTCATATTCATATACCATTCTCTGCCATTTTCTTTCGTGGGGTAAATCTCTCTTATACCAAAATTGTCTGATCCTGATGAATTTTGGATGGATGCAAATACAGTAGTCATGGGATAAGAAATTTGTAGATAACTCTGAAGCAAACAAATCATCGTAACAGTAAATAAAGTAGTAGAAAGAACAATAATTTTCATGAATCAACTACCAAGAGATACAAGACAAATTAGAATGTCAAGTTTTTTATTTGTTTTTGATAATCTTATTTCACCATTTATGGTGTCTAAATTGATTTTCAAATACTGTAAGATTTTTATCTCAAAATTCTAAGGGCTCATACTTAACCCTACGTATTAAGTTTAATATCGCTTATTTGAATTTGTATATCTCTTAAAAATGCCATACGATAGTAAAGATGATTCAAAAGTTATCCACATAGGATTTGATGATACAGATTCCATCTCCGGAAAATGTACCACTAACCTGGCATTTAAGATTGTTTCAAAATTATCTAGCCAGTCGGGGGTAACGTTTGTTGACTATCCACTACTAGTACGACTAAATCCCAATATTCCTTGGAAAACGAGGGGAAATGGCGCGGTATGTATTAGGATAAGAACGAATCGCTCACAACAAATAATTGAGTTTCTCTTAAAAATCCTCAAATCAGAATCAGATATTCTTAATGGTGCTAATCCCGGTCTGGCGATATTTGAGGGAGAATCAATACCATTTTCACTTAGACTGTTTAGTGGTAGAGCTATGAATGACGTGATAAAAATGGAAGAAGCTGAAAAATTAGCTGCGCACTTGTCCGTTCGAATATTCAAATATGGACAGGGTCTGGGCATTATTGGCGCTATGGCCTCAATCGGATCTTTACTTGAGGGTGATCACACTTACGAAGCCATAGCATACAGGAAGGATGAATATGTTGGCTCACCTAGGATGCTTGACAAATCAAAGGTGTCTAAGGTTGACATTAACACATATCCATTTACTTTCAATTGCTATGATAAGATTCATGATAGGATCTTGATTGCCCCACATGGTCCAGATCCTGTATTCTGTGGCATTAGAGGAGAGGATCCTCAAATTGTAATTAGGTCACTTCTTGAAGTTATGCCAATGGAAAAACTTGAAGGGTATATGGTATTTAGGACGAATCAAGGTACTAGCATGCATCTTCAACATGAATTATCGCAATGTGAAATTAGAACTCACAGAGCAGGATATATCAGATGCATAGTAACAAAGAAACCAGAAATAATTAGAGGAGGACATGTCATGTTTGAAGTTTCTGATTTTAGTAACAACAAGTATCCAGTAGCTGTCTATGAGCCCACCGGTTTGGGCAATATTGCTTCCAAGCTATTGGAAGGAGATAATATAGATATCGGAGTGGGTGTTAGTATGAATACTCCTCATAGTACCAATATTCTAAACGTAGAGTACTTGACGATTCTAAGAACCACGAAGGAAATAGTAAATATTAATCCGCTATGCGATAGGTGTGGAAAAAGAATGAAATCTGAAGGAAAGAATAAGGGATTTCAATGTAAAATTTGTGGAGACAAAAAGAATTCTAAAATATCAGTTACCAATACACGAGATATACAATTGGGCATGTATTTACCGTACGCGAAGGCTCATCGTCATTTGACAAAACCATTACATAGATTTGGTATGGAAAAAAATTATCCTCAAGTTCCAAATATTATCAAACCATTGCACTCAGATTGGTTTAAAAGATTTTGAGCATCCCATAAAGGACCTCAACCTAAAATCATTACTAAAAGACGTAGCGGGGGGTTGATTTGAACCTACGGCCATCAAGTTATATTTTAATGGAAACCGCTCTGCGGGTTATGAGCCCGCCGGGATAACTTAGCCTATTATAACTGGCTTCCCCACCCCGCTACTAGCAGATTGAAAATGGGCAAATATATCTCTGTCTCTACGGCAAAAAAAACTAGATCTATTTTATGCATGACAATTCAGATCAACATACTCAAACAAAATAAAAAATGGATAAGTAGGAAAAGAAAAAATCTAGTCAAAGGTTGTACAAATTTTCAGGATTTTTTAAACTCAATTTAAAATTGACATTATGTTGGCGTAACTTAGAATTAGATTTGGTTCTAAACTAATTAGAAACGGTGCTTTTAATTTACATTTATCAGTTACAGGAATATGCGGGGGGTGGGATTTGAACCCACGAACCCCTACGGGATGAGGTTTCCCAGCTGGATCATTTCATCTGAGCGTCATGTCAGAATTGATCTCACGCCTTTGACCAAGCTTGGCAACCCCCGCACGAGTAGTCAATTCTTTGACCTTTTTATGCAATCAACGTCTCATAATGAACGAATTCAATTTGACTTTTTTAGTTTTCTAATTTTAACGCTCTTACCGCCTGATGAAGGAATTATTTTCATTTTTGCGTTCTTAAATGATTTAAAAAGTTCCTTGCCTTGAAAATACCTGTCTAAGAATATTGCCAATGCAGCGATCTCAGAATGCGGTTGATTACCAACAGCGATATTCATATCAGCCAAAAAATAAACATCTTTTGGAACTTTGCTTGCTCCAACTACTACGAGAATATTTTTTCTTTGTGGATAATCATGCGAGATTTGCTCTATATTTATTCCGTACATGGTTAAATGAACTATAATACCGTTGTTCTTTTTCCAAGTTTTT
Organism: Nitrososphaeraceae archaeon; assembly: GCA_035640315.1. Taxonomy (GTDB): domain Archaea; phylum Thermoproteota; class Nitrososphaeria; order Nitrososphaerales; family Nitrososphaeraceae; genus TA-21. The sequence goes on along the minus strand of DASQWJ010000062.1, from coordinate 1,069 downwards.
AGTAAAGATCTCCAATCCCGAATAATTTCAATATCAAACTCACTTGAACCACCCCAATCGTCGCATACTCTTTTGATGGTTTTTAAGATAGACTCATCTACATCGGTCATGAAAATTTTCTTACAGCCAAATGCTCTAGAAACCAATGCAACATGAGTGGTCGTCCGATCATCTCTCACCAATCTGTGACCCAATCTAAGTACGGCAATTGACATTAACTTTTGTCTACCTTCGCCATATTTACAAAAATTCTAGATCTGACAACCTCAAGAAGAACGCGGATATTCATTCCTGTTTTAGAGGATATCATAACATAATTCTTGTTACCTTCATTTAATATTCCCAACATTTGACACTTTTCCATTGCCTCGTCAGGTTCTACGAGATCTACCTTATTAAATACATAAATTATTTTTCCAACTGATACTCCCAAGTGTATCAAAACAGTGTAACTACTTGCAAGCTGTTTCCTCAATATTTCATAGCTCTGACTTATGTCTAAAACAAGAAGGATAACATTTGAAAAGATTAGTTCTTGTAGGGTCGACCTGAAGGCGTCTATCATATATGCAGGTAGTTTGCTAATAAATCCCACAGTATCAGAAAACATCACCTTTTTTCCATTTACACTCGCAATTCTGCTAGAGGTTGATAATGTGGTAAACAATTCAATTCCGACTAATTTTGACTCACCAGTTAAAAAATTGAACAGCGTTGTTTTGCCTACTGATGTATATCCTATTATTGATACAGTTGGAAAACCTGATCTTGCCCTACCGGTTCTTTGTACAAGTTTTCTTTTTTCTTCTTTTAAGAGCTTTTTCCTCAGTACCGAAATTCTTCTTCTAATATCAAGCAAATGTACTTCGGCGTCGTATTTCCCCAAGCCAAAAAAACCCGGTTGTTCTCCTTTTTTTGCCAGTCTTACCTTCTCTTTTATCCTTACTGCTTCATAATGGAGTTCAGCGAGTTTTATTTGAATCTTGGATTCTTCAGTGTTAGATCTTAGCCTAAAAATTTCTAGAATTAGTTTTTCCCTGTCTATGATCTCGATTTCGCATAGTTTTGC
>DASQWJ010000061.1:0-2718 GCA_035640315.1 Nitrososphaeraceae archaeon | reverse complement strand
AGATGAGAAACAATTCACTTTTGCTGTATCTTCCAAGTCTGACAGATCTTCCTTCCTGCGGTATAGCATTTACTCTAATGGCAATTCTGCCAGGATGGTGTTTTGCATATCTTTTTTCTGAATTTACAGAGACCTCAAGGTGAAATGGATATCCGGCAGTGAATTCTGCCATCTTGTTGATACCGTCATTCATGACTATGTCAACTTTTTTAATGGTGTTACAGAAATTTCTTATCCAACTATTGGTCGTGGCAACCACACTATCGATAGAGCTTTTTCTTTTGTTGGTTTCCTCTATGCTTAATTGATACCTATCCACCCAATCTTTATAGTCACGACTGATGTCAATAATAAATTCAGTACAGGTGTTTTGGTAGTCCTCAATGCTGGTAGCACGTTCTGAACTGGAATCGGTTGCAAACATGTAATTGTGTTATAGTAATATGAAATAGGATTTAAGTGTCATTCGTATATTTGATCTAATTATAGCTCATTTAAGTTGAATAAGTAAAAATTGAAAGTGCATTGATGTATCCAAAATACAGACAGTACATACAAGATATATTTAATGAGAGGTTTTTGTCATTTAATGAGTTTTTCCAAGTTGCATTCAGATTTATTATTCAATTTTAAATATCACAATAATGACATCCGACAAGCGTTAAAGGAAAGCCCAAATAGCGCATACCAGTTTGTAAATCAGTTATCTGAATTCACTGGTTCACGATACAATGTAAGTTTAAACGTCCATTTTCCAGATCCAAAAAAAATTTACGATGTTGAAAACTATGGTATGGAAAATTTAGGACTTGTAGTAGACAAATTCAGAAAGAGATTTCCCATACCCAGGGACACAATCAAACAAAAGGCAGTTGAACTGTTAGGAAAAGTAACACCACAGGATGCTTACATGTATGAAGGCAAAGAAGGATTGAAGATTCTATTACCTCAAGGAAGGATTGAAATTTTGCCCGGATCAATACACCTTTGGTGTAGAATTGATGAGAATTTGTCAAAATTTTGCGATTGGTTAATGCAGAATGTGTTACTAAGCGATCTAAACGACTAAGAAAGCGTTGTAATCTTTCAAATCTATTTACATAGATATTACCTTATCAGGCAAACATTTAATTCAGATAATAATGATGTTTTGATTTTAAGGCTTTGTATTATCTATGATTTTTGCCAGTTTGATATCATAATCAGTAATCCCATTTGTATCGTGAGTACTCAGTTTAACTGCAACAGTATTGTATACATTTGACCATTCGGGATGATGATTAATTTTTTCTGCTTCAAGTGCTATTTTTGTCATGAAACCAAAAGCCTCAACAAAATTTGAAAACTTGAAGGTCTTTTGTAATTTTCCGTCTTTCAGTTCCCATCCGCTCAGATTTTTAACTATGTCATCTAATTCGCTTCCAGATAGTTTCTTGTACCTTATTTCAGACATGATACTCATTCTCATCATTGTTTTATAGACTTTTCATTCAAGTTGATTAGCTACTCTTCATCAGTCCATCTTTGAGATTCACTGTCATCAAGACTGCCGCAATAGTTTTGCAATCAATTATCTTTCCTGAAATACAACCTTTCAGTGCAGAATTTAATGTCATGTGTCTAATTCTTATCTTCTCGTCTTCGTCTTGAGGGAGCCTATTTTTAGTAGTTTTTAGATCCAATGCCAAGAAGAAATGCATTTTTTCAGTATCATAGCCAGGCGCCAGATAACTTTCAAACAGAGGTTTCAAATTTCCCGTGTAACCTATTTCCTCATTCATTTCACGCAAAGCAGCCATTTTGGGAGATTCGCCCTTTTCAATTTTGCCTGCGGGAATTTCCAGCAAAATTTTTCCGGTAGCAACTCTGAATTGCTCTACAAGTATTAAATTTTGTTTGTTATCCAATGCAACAATGCCTACTGAATCTGAATGTTCAACTATTTCCTTCTCAATAATCTTATTACCCAAGTAATACTTGTCTAAGCGGATCGATATTTTTCCAGAGTAAAGTTTGTTGCTACTAATTAGAGCATTCTGCTTCATTCAATTAGAAGTTACTTTAAAGGTACTTATTCTTTCTTTACTAGAACTCGATAGTTGATTCGGTATCAAATAGTTAGCAAGCTTATTACAAACTTTTGCATTATTTTAATATGGAGTTAAATGAGATTAATAGCCTGACTTAATGCATTAATTCTTAAGGGCCATGTAAAGTTGGTGTTCCAAGGTTGATTAAATAGGATTCCAGTCCTGGGAGATATAAGTTCACTAAAATTGATGGGAGCATCATCAACTAGGATATCAAACGGATAATTTGTCTTTGGAGCATCATCGTAAACGAATAACAAATCATCACAGTGAATCTTGTGAAGATCTAGCCATTTTATAACATTGGCTACTGAAGATCTATATCTTTTTGTCAATATTGAAATTCTAAATCCCTTGCTATGAAGGCTTGATACAGCATTACCAATAGAGGGTTCTGTTGGAGGGATATCTTTCCAACGTCTATCCCAAATATAAGTAAAAATATCTGAAACCTCAGTAATTGAGACATCAAGTATTTTTGAAATGTCCCAGGAAATAATATCGTCCTTCGTTATAGTTGATTTGTTCCGTTTATTGAATTCCTCTACCCAAATTAACATGGTGTCTGCAAGAACCGAATCCAAGTCAATTGCAAGTGTCCTTCTGGAAGTCAAATCCGGCATGGTAT
>DASQWJ010000060.1:0-2272 GCA_035640315.1 Nitrososphaeraceae archaeon | reverse complement strand
TGGCAAATGGAATTGCAGGAACCTAGACCTAGTTTAAAATAAATGTTGTCTGACTCATACAAAGACTTTTGAAACTTTTCATCAAGTATATCATGATAGACGTTTCGTAATACATACCTTTAGATAGTGAGTCACCGTATTATTATTATGAGTATTTGTATTTTATGTCAGAAATCTTATGAAACATGTGATATGATCATGGAGCAACATATAGTTGCGGATACAGAATTTTGTAACATGTGTTTTACTGAGTTTATGATAGAAGAATTTGATAGTAACATAATGTCAAAAATTAGATGTCAAGGACCATTCTAATTTACTTGAGTAAAGGACCAGCTAATTGAAAACCTTACAGTTTGTGAAATCATTTAGCACCGAGCCCAAGAAAAAAATTAAATTGTGTATCACATGTGCGAAAGCCGCGACACACATAGCGTGTTTCGACGTTGGAAACAATGTTATACTTGTTGAAAAATATTGTGAAAGTTGTCTTAGTAATATTAAATAGGGTCTTTATTAATCATAGGCGTTAACTTCTTGACTTCGAAGCCATTATGGTTCGAATACAAGAAAATATTCTAGTGTTCTTTGATTAAATAATAAAATTCGATATGAATAAGATCCGATACATTTGAATCTAGTATTGGGACCAAATTTTATGAAGACAATTCAGGGACGTTACCTTATATTTACACTGTCCACTGCATCCATAATGACTTGAGTTGCACGCACTCCAAAATTTGCCTTACAATAGCTTTCATTTGTCAGCTTTGATTCGAGTCTATTCGACCGTATCAATTGCGAAACCCTATTAACCGCAGCAAGATAATTCATTGAAGATATCCATGTTAGTATTATTGCACATTTATCGCAAACTTGAACTTTAACGCTTGCTCCATATATTTCTCCACAAAACAGGCATTTGTTATATATTATTGAATTACTAGTTCTAGTAGCGTTGATACCAAAATGAACTTTATTATAGCACTCAATACATAAGTGTTTATTACATGTTGAACACGTGTGATATTCTTCTTGTTTACCACAATTTTGACACACTGTCATTGTTACTGGCGCTCTACGAAAAAGATTGTCAGGTAATCAGCACTATAATGAATTAAACTGTTCATATACTTTCTTCTTGTGTGATTAATTAGGTAATCTCCCCTATATCTAGTTACTCAAACATAGCAAAGTGAGACGATAATCTATTTTCATTTCGATGTGGGCTGTGGTGTATGGCGCGTACGCTGCAATATGCTCCTATTTACAGACGCTGGCGTGCAGCTATTTTTTGCATCTCGTATGAATGCAATTGGCTACTTACTCCTTGAAATAAGGTTTCTAGTCTTATGGGCTTCTGAAAAAAACCATTAATAATATCTTTTTTACTATACTCTTGAAACAGTTTATCTTCTACATCAAACGCTGTCATCAATATGGTTCTTACATTCGGATTAAAATCCTTTATTGTTTTTAATAATTGAAGCCCATTGATTACAGGCATTCTCAGATCAGAAATTACTAGGCCATAGGAACTACAATTTATTTTGAAATGTTCCAGTGCAACTATCGGGTCGGTAAATATGAATATAGATAAACCAGGTATACCCCGTAATGCATCTCGAAAAAGTTCTGTAATATCACGTTCGTCGTCTACTATTGACACAAGTTTATTTTCTGATATGGCCTTAGACATCTATTCTATGCAGAAGCCCCACTTATAACGTTTCGTTTCCTACTCTTGGTTTCATTTCAAAAGAGAGTAAATTACCTTAAGGAGGATTAAATTTCGTCACGATAGACTAGAAACAAAGACTTCGCCAAATTCATGCGCAGGCATAGAGCCTCAATTGTTTTGAAGGAACAAAAATAAATAAGAAATTCCATATGCACGTCTTGATGTGATTAGCTAATGGCTTTCTTGTAATATATTTCAAAGACTGTATTTATCAAGTTCTTCGGGATTATGCTGACAATTTTTTTCATTCAGATGTCTATCCAGTGTATTCAGCAAACTTGATGCATTTTCGCCGGTTCTTCTTTTTGTCATACTCGTGCAACTTTATGGCCAATAAACTTGATAAAGCTTCTATCTGCTTGCTCTCGATAAATTGAACTCTAACTTCTCATTCTGGTTGGCTCGGAGGTTTGTGAATCATTTTTGACTCAAATTTTCTGCCTCTTGTCAAGGAAGGAACGTATTTTGAAAGAACATATAGAATGGTTGGGATTGATGTGGTTTCGGGGATAACAACGCTACCGGCTTAAA
>DASQWJ010000059.1:0-8991 GCA_035640315.1 Nitrososphaeraceae archaeon | reverse complement strand
ACCTTCAGTACCGCCACTCCCACCACTTCCAATAGTAATTGATGAAGTAACTGCTTTTACAAGAGGAACTCGGTTCCTGATGTTACCACTCTTGTAGTGATAGGCATCAATTACAGCGTCAGTCCCATGCCCTTCCGATTCTGGCGAGAATCTAGTCGTAATCAACCCGACTACTAGGCCACCCGAACCACATATCAAAGGGATTAACCAAGGTTTTTCAATAATCAAAACACAGGTTTGACTTGCCTGGAACCCACCCGGTAGAGGAGGAGTATAACCCGTTCCTATTTGAAGGAATAGACCTGTAAAAAACTCAACCGACAGAAAAAGTCCTATTGCACTAAGGCCGGCAACGATACCCAATAAAAATCCAATGAGTATCCATTTTCTAAAATAAGTGAAATCTAGATTCCACTTCATATTCCTCATTGTTCTTATCAATGATACCACTTGAGAATAATAAGGAATATCGGTTTTCACAGCTAAACCTGGTATACAGATTATTATTCTTGCTTTATAACTGTTATACCTTACAAGGAGATAAATTAGACTTTTGAGCCGGGTTATTCTGGCGGAATTTTTGCGTAGCTATAATTTAGGGTGGCTAGAACCAGCTATTTTGATACTAGAAACTCACCATTTTCATTGAACTATGTTAACTCAACTTAATTAAGTTAGTAATCAATCATAAGTTAAAATGAATTCTAGGATTAGAATATTGAAATTTTCAAGCCCGCAAGTTCAAATAATTGAACATGCCAACCAGAATCTAAATATCAGAGCTTACAGTAGTAATTACAATGGGAGAACATAGGGGCGAAAGAAGGGAAATGACCTCAACTAGTACAGACATTCTAAATCTTATTGATGGTTTCATAGATCAGATATCAAAAATCAGGACAATACTAAAGGGTGTATCCATCTCAGCTCTAATACTGGCGCCACTTGCTATAGTTCTTTCCCTCTTCTTATTGACTCATTCCTCATTCTTTACTATTCTTGAGGACGAGGATGAATTTGGACTTGTTTTGATAATATTACTAGGATCAGTAATTTCAATTTCTTGTGTTTGGATTATTGCTGGTTTACGTCAATATCGCATGATCAGTGATTGGAATAAAAGATATTCTAATTATTTGACTAATAGAGAACAGGTTCGAAAGAATATTGAATCAGAAATGGGATTTATGGATGATTCTGAAGATTAACTTCTAATCAATAGCGTCCAAGTCTGCTGAATTGATAGTATTATTTGCATTAGAATCGGATCTTGGAAATAGCCTTTCGTATGGTTCTATAATAGTTCTACAGAATTCTAACCCTTTTTGGCTGGCACTATATACAGTCACCGATCTTTTTCCTAATTTTTTCTCCGTCCTTATAATTAACCCATTGAGCTCCATTTTGTCAAAAATAGACCTATGTTTCTTCAAGTTCAGTCCACAGAAACTAACCAGGGCCGTCTGGTTAAGTTGACCATATTCAACAAGCTTCATGATAACATCCCGAACAATATAGATTCTATCTCTGTGCGATTGTGAAGCAGACACTGAGTTACAATTGGTTTAATCAGTATATAGAGTATATATTCCAAAAGACCTAACTTTTACTAAATTTCAATCAAAATTAGTTTTATTTGAAAACTCACGGATAGGTAAATTCTATGTAACTAGGTCTAACATGAGTTTTAATTCATTTATTTCTGATTGGATAAGTTCCAGGTCATTTTTATCTCTCACATAATCAATTAACTTCTCACATGCCATCAGCTGATTAAGTAAGATGTCTTTCTTACCCAAATAAATAATGGAATCTGGATTTTCTACGGTGTAGATAACCTTCCTGCCTGCAGTACTAGATTTACAGGTTTTTGCAATCATCACACATTCGTATGAACTAATCAATTTTGTAAGACCTCTCTGAATATTGATTTGTTTCTATCATTATTTTTCTAAATAACATTAACAATCTTATGCTACATGTATTAATAAACGTCGATTAACCTTGTTAATCTTAAACATTCACGAATTGAATGTTCAATTCTTTAGACTTTGTGATAAATTTTCATTATTTAGTAAGAGAACATGTACACTAATTCAAAGCATTTGCAACTACGAATAAAGAGAATTTGAACAACCACAATGTTCTGATAATCCATAATAAATGGTTCATTAAATATGAACATTATTTATTGTCATTTATTATAATAGCTTAATTTTTCCGTATTTCTTTATTGTTTTGCAGCTTCTATTACGGATTTTGCTTGTTTGTAATGAACCGCATCAATCATTTTACCATCTAATAGTATCGCACCTCTAGTATTTCCCTTTTCGAACGCATCTTGTAATGCATCTATTACTTTTTCTGCCCATTCTATTTGTCTTTTTGTTGGTCTGAAAATATCGTGAACAGGATTTATGTGAGATGGATGAATCAAAGTTTTACCAGAATAACCTAATTTCCTAGCATTAGTCGCATCTTTAATCAAACCATCAATATCATTTACTTCCTGCCATATTCCATCCAATGCTTCAATCCCAGCGGCTTTGGCATCTACAGGGATTTTTGATCGTGCATAATTATAACTTGTACTCTCTTCATACTCAACATCTATATTCATGTCATACAAATAGTCAAAAACTCCAAAAACTAGGGCTACCACATTTTCATGAGCTAATGCAATTGAATTAGCATTTATGACTCCTTTGGCCGTTTCTATAGATGGTATTATTCGAATTGTAGAGGAAATGTGGCGTTTTGACACAAGCTTCTCTATCTTGTCAGCAATTTCAATAACTTCTTGGCTACTGCTAATCTTTGGTAAAACAATGCCTTCCAATCCCTTGACTATTGTTTTATCAAGATCTTTGTCAACTAAACCTGAATCTACTGAATTTATTCTGACATAGACTGACGACTCGTTGCTTTCTTGTCGGGAGGCCAAATGTTTTTCCAACAGGTTTCTAGCAACTTGTTTGTCATTTGATGGTACAGAATCTTCTAAATCAAAACAAAGTATATCGGGTTTAAGACTAGTTGACTTTACTAAAAATCTCTCGTTATTTCCAGGAATAAATAGTAGACTCCTGAACATATATTCAAAAAAATAAAAAATTAAAGTTTTTGAGGAGTTGTTATGATCTTGCCAATCTGTTCTGCGTTTGCCATCATCGTGTGTCCCTTAGCCATATCGGAGAATGGTAGAACCGTACTAATCAATGGCTTGATCTTACCCATAGCAGTCCAGTGAATTACTTGTTCCAGTTCAGCTTTAGTACCTTGAGTTGAACCAAGGAGATTGGTTCCCTTGAAGAATAGGTATCTTAAATCAATAGTTGAGTCATATCCTGTTGTTGCACCAGTAGCCACTAACGTGCCACCCATTTTGAGGAGGCTTATTTCCTGCGGGAACGTTGATTTTCCAATATGCTCAAAGATAACATCTACTCCTTGCTTTTTTGTTATTTCTCTTACTTTCTTGTACCAATCTTGTTCTCTGTGATTTACCACGTGATCCGCACCAAGTTCGGTACACTTGTCCATCTTTTCCTTATTTCCCGCAGTTGCAATGACTGTACAATTATATAATTTGGCAATTTGAATGCCTACCATTCCAACGCCACTTGTTCCACCCATGACAAGAACTGTTTGTCCTGGTTTGATCTTGACCCTTCCTACTAGCATATGCCATGCTGTCATTCCGACCATTGACACTGCTGCTGCTTGCTCATATGAAACAGAATCAGGAATCTTTGCAACGTTTACTTCAGGTAAATGGGTATTTTGACAGAAACCGCCCCAAAGAGGACCGGTTTGGAAACCCCAGATAAGTCGTTCATTGCAATCATATTCTCTTCCTGAGGTACACATATCACACACTCTGCAACTCATGTTAGAATGAGAAACAACTCTGTCCCCAACTTTCAGTTTGGAAACTTCTTCACCTGCCTCAACTACGGTACCCGCTACATCACTACCTGAAATATGTGGAAGTGGTGTCTTTACAGGGTCTCCCCAGATCGCCCAGAGGTCGTTGTAATTGTATGCCGCTGCTTCTACTTTTATCATGACTTCATTAGGTTTTATTTTAGGAGTGTCAACATCTTCTATCTTCACAACTTTCAGAGGATCCTGACTATATTCTCTAAATACTGCCGCTTTCATGAATTTTTTGAAAAGTTCTTAGACTAATATAGTTAACTTAGTTGAACAATAGTCGAAGACCTTTTTAATCAAGTCGAGAAAACTAAAGACGGTTTATCTTGAATTGCTTTTTAGGCTGTTGCAAGTTTATCAAAAGCTGTTTAAGTTCTTCATCAGTCAGAGCCCTACTCAGCTTCCCTGACGATGCAGCTGTTATGAGATAGTTCTCTACTGCAAGAGCAAGATCAGGCTTTACCATTCTTATATTCATAAGTCTCTGTCGCGCATCCTGATCCAGTAATACCATTAGAGCCTTTTGCCTCATAGCTAACTCGGCTTCGCGTCTCTTTGCTTCTTCGGGATTATCTGATGGTGAAACAGACATGTTCTTTCCACAATCGGATCTCTAACCGTATCTACCTAGTTCTGGTCTCGAGTTAACAAGATTCTTGTAAATGTCTGTAGCAGTTCTATCCACTTTTTTCATTCCTTCGTCAGAAATTGTTCTGCCTTTACTCTTTTTTGTTATGTAACCGGCGCCTTCTAGCTGCTGCAAGGCTTTTCTTACTATAGCGCCACCAGCTCTCTTATGATGAGCAATATTATATCCGACTTGTTTCTTACCACCATATTCACTTCTAAGTTCGGAAATCCCAATTGGTCCGTTAATGTATACTTTGCGTAGCAATGATGCACATCTGACATACCACCAATCTCTATTCTGCGGTATTTTTTCTGTATGACATCCTGTCTTTACGAACTGAGACCATTGAGGTGCCTCAATTTTTTTATCTTTTTTCAAATTTTCTGCCAAATGAGTGATTAATTCATCGGCGGGAATATCATAAGCCTTAGCCATAATAATCTATAACTTTCTTGGAAATTCCCTTATAAATCATTTTATTCACAATCACTTGAAGCTGAATGATCTTTGATTGGATAAAATCACCTTCATAATTTTGTATTTTCCACAATTATCCGCGGCTGAACGGAAATTTCTTAATATATACGAAATTTACTCCTGTTGTACAGATCGTCATCGCAAGAGGCTACCCATTTTTTCAAATTAGTAAATAAGAATAATCAATAATTTGAACAGTATCACGACTTACAAAACCAAGTTGGATTGATGCGTTAGTTTTCAATTATCCTTCTATAAACATGATTGCATTTCATACATGTAATTCTTATACATCTGACTCTTCCCCTTCCAATTCGAATTCTTGAATTGAATCCTGGAAGTATGAATTGCTTACATTTTCTGCAAAATAACTGCCTCAAATTATATGGCATTCTTACTCTAACACGCATTGCAATCTTTCGAGCCAGTCTTGCATAAGATTGTGACATACTTTCATCATTCTGCATTTCTCTCAACGCATTATCAATCAATATTTCAATTCTTTCAATTGCAATTCTCTCAATATTCTTCTTATTCATGAGTTCACTTCTCACATTAGGTTAGATGTCAGTTTAGTTTGTATCCATCATATTAAAATGCTATGAAATAAATGTAATAAATTTGAAATTAATCTTGTGTTAATTTGATTGTATTCGCTCGTGATTGCTGAAGCGGCAATGGAATTAGTACCTCATATTCTTAGAAATCATCCCTCTGTGAGGAATCATTCTAAAAGAACAGGAAGAAGCGTCAATGAACTTTTCTTGGATGTTAGTTATCATCATAAGGCAATGATTGAAAAAAATCTTAACCAATGGTGGAAACGTGGCAGACCTGACATAGTCCATTTCGATCTTGTAGAAGCCATATCAACTCCATTATTTAAGCAGAAAAAATTACAAGTATATGTATTGACATTCGATAATAATCTAGTAACAATAAGTCAAGATCTTAGAATTCCAAAAAACTATTCTAGATTTGAGGGACTGATGAGTGGAATATTTAACAAACAAAAAAATAAGAACTCGCCAAATCTGATTAAATTTCAGGAGAATGTTAAGTTTAATGATTTAATGAAAAAAATAATTAAACCAGACCTAATTATTGGGTTCTCTGTGGAAGGAACAAAAAGTAAAATTAGTGATATTCTGAGAAATAACGTAATTGATACTACAAAGCATTACTGTTTTGTGGTTGGCGGGTTCCAGCGAGGACACTTTTCAGACACAGTGACTGCAACATGCGACGTGATATATTCGATAAGTCCATTTAGCTTGGAATCCCACGTAGTGATTTCAAGAATTCTGTATGAATCTGAAAACTATATTCAATGAAATATTGCATCAACCATAAACGCAACAAAGAGTGCCGTCAAATAGGGACTTGAAATTTTGAAAAGAAACCATGACGCCTTTTCACTAGGTCTAGCCAATAGCCATAATGATGTAACTATCATAACAATTCCACCCAATATGGCGGTAACAAAATAAATCATGCCAAATTGATTTAAGAAGTAAGGTATCAAACTGATTACTACCATTAGAAGAGTTGTTCCTGCAATTACCTGGACAGATCTTTTTTCTCCGGCAACCACTGGCAGCATTGGCACTCCAGCTTTTGTATAATCCTTTTTTACATGCAATGCCAAGCTCCAAATGTGTGTTGGTATCCAAAAGAAAACTAACGCGGCCATTGCTAGTCCTATTTCTATATTTTCGGTTGTAACTGCCACATATCCAATCAATGCTGGAACAGCCCCAGAGAATCCTCCCAAGATGATATTGGTTTGACTCTTCCTCTTCAGCCACTTGCTGTAAACTATGATATTATCAAAGAGTCCAAATGCCATTAGTCCAAGGGTAAGATAATTTATTGACCACGCGCAGAAAAGTGAGATAGCTGCCAAGAGCAAACCAAAAATAAGTGCGTTTCTAGGCGTTATTCTTCCGGAGGGAATGGGACGCGCCTTAGTCCTATCCATAATGGCATCAATGTCTCTGTCATTATATCCGGTCAGAGCATCTGCCGCTGCTGATCCTGTAATTATGCCTACAAGAAGAAAGATCCATTGGATCGGAGTTAGAAAAGTATCAGTCGAATACGATGCTGTTATCGCTGATCCAAACGCGGTAAAAACTAATAGATACCAAATTTTCGGCTTTGTCAATTCATAATAATTTTTAAGCCGATCAGAGACAGTTACTTGTGGAATCAATAATTTCTACCTCGACAGATTTATGATTAGAGGCAATATGAATGCTCATTTATTTAAACATGAATTGATTAGATAAATTCGTAATACGCCAAATTTTAGAATAATAATGGAAGAACATGAAAGAAGGTCGAAATGATCACGATCATGATCATGAATATACGTTCTAATCGAAGTAGTACAATGTCAAAGTAAGACTAGACTACATAATTCCAGCTGAATAACTATGCATTTCATGTAGGCATAAAATTTCACTTTTTTTGCGTAAGGATAATTAAATTTAATTTTTCTAAAACTATAAAAGAGGCATGATAAAATCTATGGTATTCTACTAAGGTGATATGTAAGTTGGAATCAATTCAAGCAACAGCTGGTGGAATGCCAGTTTTAATATTAAAAGAAGGAACCAAAGAAAGTAAAGGTAAGGAAGCACAGAGGAATAACTTCGTCGCAGCCAAGTTAATAGCTGAAATGGTAAAAACATGTCTAGGCCCTCGTGGCATGGACAAGATGTTGGTGGATACTCTTGGTGATGTTACAATTACCAATGATGGTGCTACTATCCTCAAAGAAATGGATGTCCAACATCCTGCTGCAAAAATGATGGTCGAAGTAGCTAAATCTGTTGATAATGAAGTGGGGGACGGCACTACTTCCTCAGTCGTTTTTGCTGGGGCATTATTGGAAAAAGCAGAAGAATTAGTAAATAAGGATGTGCATCCTTCGGTGATTGTAGATGGTTATACCGCTGCTGCGGAACGAGCTCTAGAATTTTTGCAAAAAATAGGAATTAAAGTTGATGTAAACGACAAGAGTGCTTTAACGAACATTGCAAGAACAAGCATGTATTCCAAACTAGTTTCAGATGATGGTCCAATGTTAGCGAAAATGGTAGTTGATGCCGCAAAGCAAGTTGCAGAAAGCGTAGATGACGGGAAGAAATTAAGAGTTGATTTAGATAATATTAAGGTGGAAAAGAAACCAGGCACTTCAATTAGAGATAGCAAACTGGTCAAGGGAATCGTTCTTGATAAAGAAGTAGTGCATGCGGGCATGCCAAAGAAAATAGAAAAAGCAAAAATAGCCTTAGTAAATTCAGCCTTGGAGATAGAAAAAACAGAGATGAGTGCTGAGATAAGGATTAATGACCCACAACAAATGCAAATGTTCCTAGAAGAAGAAAATAGAATGTTAAAGGCAATGGTTGACAAGGTTAACGAAGTTGGTGCCAATGTTGTATTATGTCAGAAGGGGATTGACGACCTTGCACAGCATTATTTGGCAAAAGAAGGAATTCTTGCTGTAAGACGAGTTAAAGAAAGTGATATGTCAAAGTTGTCCAAGGCAACTGGTGCAAGAATTGTTAACAATCTAGATGATTTCACTTCCAAGGATTTGGGTTCAGCCGATCTTGTAGAGGAAAGAAAAGTTGAAACAGATAAGTGGGTTTTCATTGAGGGCTGCAGGAATCCAAAAGCTGTCTCAATCTTGATTAGGGGCGGATCTCAAAGAGTTGTTGATGAAGCTGATAGATCAGTTCACGACGCATTGATGGTGGTTAAGGATGTTTTAGAAAACCCTCTTGCAGTCGCTGGAGGAGGGGCTCCAGAAGCCTATGTGGCCAATGAATTACGCCAATGGTCTAGTAATATGGAAGGCAGAGCACAATTAGCTGTTCAAAAATTTGCCGATGCTTTAGATACAATTCCCTTATCATTGGCAGTAAATGCTGGTA
>DASQWJ010000058.1:0-7636 GCA_035640315.1 Nitrososphaeraceae archaeon | reverse complement strand
ATTTCTGATACCTGTTTCAATGGATGTGATCAATCAAAGAAATGATATTGAGTTGGTGGGAAATGTAACAAAGGTTGTAGACGGTGACACATTAGATATTAATGGTATTAGGATTAGACTCGCTCTGGTTGATACCCCTGAGAGAGGTCAACCAGGATATGACAGAGCAAAGCATTTTGTTGAATCACTGTGTCTTGAAAAGAAAGGAGAGTTAGATGTAGATAGCGGTCAAAGAAGAGGAGATAGGTATGGGAGAGAAGTTGGCGTTGTCTATTGTGACGGAGTTAATGTGAATGACAAACTAATGGCAAACAAAATGGCTAGAATACTTGTCGAGTTTTGTGGCATTACAGAATTTTCTAATGAGAACTGGACAGTAACTCAATGTCAAGACATCAGATGACAAAAAAAGTTGTTTTGAAATTTTTGAATTTTCACTCAACTTCGCTATGTACTAGACGTTAGTATTATTGTTGTAGAATAGAAAAAATCACTCATTTGGAAGTAGTAATTCGCTAGAATTAGAGTTATTCTGAATGCGCGGCTTCATAGTCAAAGCCCTGTCAGTCCATTCAAGTGATTCTTCATATTTACCCAGTTCACCTAGCGCATCGGCCTTATTGTACATCGCATCTATAAATCCAGGATCAATTTCAAGGGCCTTGTCAAACCAGGTAATTGCCTCTTCATATTTGCCAAAATTAGCCAAGGTTATCCCTTTGTTATTCAAAGCATTTACAAAGTTAGGATCAATTTCAAGGGCCTTGTCAAACCAGGTAATTGCCTCTTCATATTTGCCGAGTTGATTTAATATCAAGCCTTTACCATTCAGAGCATCAACGGATCGCGGATCGATCTTTAGTACCTTGTCATATGAAATTAGTGCTTCTTCAAATCTGGAGGCGTTTAGCAGTGCACGTCCTTCTTGTAGGAGTCGCGAAATTGAAGACTCATTTGAAGTATTGCTTGTTGCTTCGGTACCTTGTGCATGATAATTAGAATCCGACATCGATAAAAATGACGTAATAACAAGTAACGATATTAATGTGGATAAAACAAGAGCATATTTTTTGATTTGAAAGGTTTTGATCAAGTCGAAAGTCTTATCCAATTTTACTTGGATCATATGTTACATGAATAGGGATAAATTATTTTCGTATAAAAAAATTCATTCATAAAAATAATCATCTTTTTTTAGGCCACCTTTGAATGGGAAATAACAGAATTCAGATGGATGCTTCGGTACTCATAACCCTCTTCATAGCACTATCAGACGGCTCTTCCTTCACCTCATTAGCATCCAAACCATATTAAAAGGACTTAAAGATAAATTTGTAATTTTACTAAAAATGTCCTAGGTAATCTGTCTTTCTTATACCACTGTGACCGTGTAGATGCACAGTGTAATGAAGAAAACTTGTAAGGAATGGTGAAATTTTAATACCATGTAGAATATCTCAGTATTGAAATGAAATCTGCTCAAATAATTAAGATTAAAGAAAAACTTTCTATTGTTGACCTACCTGATCCAAAGCCCAGAGATACTCAAGTACTTGTTAGAATTGAGGCCTCCGGGGTATGTCATAGCGACATTCATCTTTGGGAAGGGGGATATGAAGGAGCTGCAGGTACTTTCTTAAAAGTTGAAGACAGAGGAGTAAAGTTTCCAATTACCCCAGGACATGAAATTTCTGGAAAAATTGAGGCCATTGGAGAATCTGTTAGTGGTTTTAGTGTTGGAGATAAAGTTGTAGTTTATCCATGGATTGGAGAGGGCTCATGTCCTGCTTGCAGAGTCGCTCAAGAAAATCTATGCGACAGTCCAAGGACAATTGGTATCTACCGAGACGGTGGATATTCAGAATTGGTTCTGGTTCCTAATTTTAGGTACCTCGTGAAAATTGACAATATGGATGTAAATTCTTCTGCATCTCTAGCATGCTCAGGTTTAACTGCATATAATGCTGTTAAGAAGGCGACTGTAGGTCCTGGAGAATCAATGGTGATAATTGGAGCTGGAGGTTTGGGTCTCATGTCGGTACAAATAGCTAGAGCAATAACAAATTCCACAATCATGGTGGTAGATGTGGATGACAAAAGACTATCGGAAGCAAAGAAATTAGGAGCTCATGAAGTTGTAAACTCCTCTAAGGTAGATCCTGTTGAAGATATCAAGAGGCTTACCAATTCCCTGGGAGCAGAAGCAGTCATAGATTTTGTAAATAACAATAAGACAGCACCTGTCTCTCTTAATATGTTGAGAAAGAGAGGTAAACTTGTAATGGTTGGACTTTTTGGTGGTGCACTAGAGTTGAGTTTACCCGTAATACCATTGAGAGGCTTTACAATCACAGGTGCATATACAGGAAGTTTCAATGATTTAGTTGAACTTGTCAATTTATCAAAGACCGGAAAAATCAAGTCAGTAGTAAATAGAACTTACAAGCTAGATGATGCAAATCAAGCTCTTGATGATTTGCGTGCGGGAAAGATAGTAGGTCGTGCAGTGTTAAATCCTAACAACTAAAGTCATGGATAGGATTTTACAACACCTCAACTATTTTTAGTTTCAATTTATATATCTTCTGGACAATTTTCTAGTTCCATTATTCTACATAAATTTACTGTAAAGAGTAACACTATTTACAATAGATAAATATTGTAGATATTTTTTAAAAACTATTATGTTTAACTGACTCATAACGTATTATAGGTACAAATCTTAGTCTTGCATATATAATATATTATAAAATAATTTTGCGATGAATCATCATTATAATTTAATATATGATATTTACTTGACAACTGTTGAATTAGACGATTCTGAAGATAACCGTGTAGTTGCAAAGCATGTGATTGAGGTGGGACAATAAGATTTGTCTAGATTATTCACAAGGGCAGCATTGTTCTTCTTTATCGTAGCCAGCTTTATGATCTCACAAACTATCCACCCGACTTTCGGGCAGACAACAAATTCATGCTCTGACACAACTGTTAAGGGCCTTACTGCAAGTGGAAGTACTCAAAATTTTCCACCAAACAATGTAATTGATAATAATTTCAACACAGTATGGTCGTACTATGGTAAAGGTACTTGGATTCAATTTGATCTAGGATCGAGTAAAAATATTTGCAGTGTAAATATTGCATGGTACAAGGGCGACGTAAGGACAAGTAACTTTGTTATTTCAACATCTACTGATGGTACTTCATACAAAGATGTATTATCATCAAAGAGTAGCGGTACTACATTATCATTTGATAAATATGTAATACCTATAACATCTGCACGATATGTAAAGATTACTGTAAATGGTAACACACAAAATGATTACGCGAGTATAACCGAGGTTAAGTTACAGACAACGACGACTTCGACTCAACCACAACAGACTGAATGCTCTACTACTACTATTAGTAGCGTAAAAGCTTCAGGAAGCCAAACAGGTTTTCCACCTTCAAATGTTAAAGACAATAACCTTGATACTAGATGGTCGAACTACGGCAAGGGTTCCTGGACGCAGCTTGATGTGGGATCGAGTAAAAATATTTGCAGTGTAAGTATTGCATGGTACAAGGGTAACGAAAGACAGAATAATTTTGTTATTTCCGTTTCCAAAGACGGCGGTACATTTACAAATGTCCTTTCTAGCAAGAGCAGTGGTACGACCCTGAATTTCGAAAAATATGTCCTCTCCAGTGCAAACGTACGATATATCAAGATTACAGTCAATGGTAACACTCAAAATGACTGGGCTAGCATAAATGAAGTTAAGGTAGGTACTGAGAGCACCATCTCTATACCGACACCGCAACCCCCAACAGGAGACAATACACCTGCCAGCGATGGGATCAAGATGATTTACCCTACTCTTTCAGGAGGAGAGACTTGGTTCTTCAACCCTACAAACCCCGCTGATGGCCAATTTGATAGGAACGGAGCGGAAATCTCTAAAAATTCCGATGGTACTAGTTGGCATCTTAAACCAGGCACAACCAGAATGTTGGCATTTACTAAGAGCTCAGGGCTTCCGTCTGATGAAGTTAGATCAAGTCTACCAACCTATGATTATTCAAGATTGGCACAAACTGGATACTTTTACAAACCTTCAGACTGGAAGAACATAGAAATAACAATCTATGTTAAAGTACTTTCAACATCTGGTGGCGGAGATGAAATTTCTTTGGTGTCTAGAAGCGTGAGACATAGTACAAACGTGCAAGAAGGATGTGGTGGCTCATCGTATCACAACAATATTGATTTTACAAATGGTAAGTTCAAATTCAAAAAAGAGATGTGGCATGTGAACTATGACATAAAGCCGTATTCCGGAATTTCAATTGGTTCAACCATGAACAAGTGGATTGGATTTAAAGGTGTGGTATATAATTTGCCCGATGGAAGTGTCAAATTGGAATCATATGTTGATAAAAACAATAACAACAACTGGGAAAAAGCCACTGAACTTGTGGATAAAGGCAACTGGGGAGATGACATGACTCACTGCAAAGCCAAAACAGGTGGTGCGGCAATTACTTGGGCTTCACCCATGGTAATATTCAAGTCCAACGGAGTAACCTATGACTTTAAGAAATTCTCTGTTAGAGAAATCGTTCCTCCGGCATGAAACAGCTAGCCCATTCAAAGATTATAGATGATAGAACAATGGACTTGATAGTATATCTATTCGTGGTAAACTATGTTTCTAATAGACATGGTTAGATGATAGCAATAGCCAAACAAGAAATAAGTAAATTTTACACCACATTACTATACACTTAAGCTAAACAAATGTCGCAAACCAGTATGAACTATACCAGTTTTTTTAATGACAATGAAATGAGCTAAAGTTAAAATAAAATGTGCTCAAGTCTAATGGCTCTTGAAGTTTAGAAAACCGAATTAAACTACATCAATTCAAAATCAATTCAACATCTTACTCCAATATTTCTTATATGTAACAGTTACCTTGTAAGGATTTGTTTTGTCAATGTTATTAAATCGAAAAGACTATAGCTAACTGGATCTATATTCTCTTAGAATGGGAGAATTTAAAATAAAGACATTCTATGACCCAGAAGCCCTTTCATCGAAAACGCTCAACTTCTCGGTAAGCTGAAATTCACATTTTACAAGGAGCCATCTAAATTCGGATTCTATAACTGTGATTTGTATGTAGACGAGGCGGTTAGCATGAAGAATACCAACAACGACGGTCAGTTTGTTTATATGTTTAATTTAGAAAACAAAATGGTAAACTAACCACTCAATTTATCATAACCTACCTTGGGAAGGCTCATTCATGACCAGTAAAGTACTGAGCCCTCCCTTGTTATGGATTATAGAAGCTGATTTGTGGTCGCTTGATCAATGATAAAAGACTATTCTATATTGAGTAAGGAGATCTATATTTAATGGAACACTGTAATTTATAACATGTTAGAGTATCGACAACCTTAAGTAATTACAATCCTGAATTAAAATAAAATGCCCATCTACCTTGACGCACATAAAATGCACGGCTTTGATGAAGAAACCTTGAGGAAAACGAAGAAATCTCCTAGAGATGAATTTGGTGTTACTCACAGGGATATCCTATATAATGAAAAGGAAGACAAATTGTTTTGTATTCTCGATGCTCCTGATAGAAACGCTGTTGAAAAACACCATGAGAAATTTGGTGTAAAGTGTGACTGGATTACAGAAATAAAATCTGTGGACTAATCCTTAATTTTCTTTTTCTGAATTAGAATCCGATAGAAAGTTTTTTTAATTTGTATTACGTAATAATAGATACAAGTTCTGATTAATTAGTGATATACGTATTATTTAAATTAGAATCGACGATATATGTCAATGAGTGATTTTGATGAGCGGCATGAGAAATATAGATGCTAGAAACATAGGTCTGAGAAATATCGTAGTAGCCGATACCAGGATATGTTCAATTAACGGCGAGCGTGGTGAGTTAATTTATCGCGGGTATGATATTTTAGATCTTGTAACACATTCAACCTTCGAAGAAACTACATATTTGCTGCTTTTTGGAGATCTGCCAACAAAGGATGAACTGTCAGAGTTTATGTCGGATCTGAAAGAAAATCGAGAAATCCCAGATGCGTTATATCAAAATTTGAAAAATAGACCGATAACAGCTTCCCCCATGGACGTACTGCAGTCATGTGTTTCACAGTTACCTGATTATGATTTGGACGTCCAAGATGACTCAAGGGAGATGAATATCAAAAGAGCCAAGATGTTGATTTCAAAAATTCCCACAATTGTTGCAGTTTGGGACAGAATTAGAAGTGGAAAAGAAATTGTTAAACCATCAAATGAAATGACGAATGCTGAAAATTTTCTTTATATGCTATTTGGCACTAAACCAAAACACGAAGAAGCAAAGATATTTGATATTTGTTTGATACTTCATGCAGAACACAGTTTTAATGCTTCCACCTTTGCAGCCAGAGAAATTGCATCTACAAAAGCACACATCTATGCATCAATAAATGGAGCAATTGCAGCATTATCTGGTTCATTACATGGAGGAGCAAATACTCAAGTAATGAAAATGCTACTAGAGATAGGAAAGATAGAAAATGTTGACAAATGGGTTATTGGAAAATTGGAAAACGCATACAAGATTATGGGTATGGGACACGCGGTTTACAAAACTACAGATCCTAGAGCAGAAGTCTTGTATCGATTGTCAAAAACCGTTAACAAGGAACGAAAAACCCCATGGTTTGAGATGACGGAACAAGTTGAAAAAACAACCAAGAAATATTTTCTTGAAACTAGAAAACAATCAATTTATCCAAATGTTGACCTGTATAGCGCTTCCCTTTATTACAGCCTAGGAATTCCGATGGACTTGTTTACCCCGATATTTGCCATTGCTAGGATTTCTGGCTGGGCATCACATGTGATAGAAGAAAAATTCGCAGAGGCCGCTCCAAAGACTGCACTGTATAGACCAAAGGCAGAATATGTTGGAAGATATTGCGGACCAATGGGCTGTGAATATAGTCCAATAGATAAGCGATTCACAAAAATTTCACAACAATAGCCGACGCGATTCTGTTGACTAAATTTTTCCTTTGATGGCTGTTACTTACGTGAGTGTTAGGGACAGACAATGCTTTAAATTGAGAAAATTTGTCAAGCATACTTATGGTGGGGTGGCAGAGCGGCTATGCGTTCGCCTGCAGATTTACCAGGTAGTTAGCGAATCTATAAGGGTTCGAATCCCTTCCCCACCTCATCTCTATCAATCAAGTTAGCATTGGCATTTTTTGATAATAAAGATTATTTACAGAAACTTGCAATGTAAATAATAATCTGTGCAAATTAGAGCATGTCGAAAATTTGTAAAATATTACCAGAGTCCACAAACTAATGAATATCAACTAACTTTTTACGATAGCATAGACGCACAAATTATGTGATAAAAATAGAATATGACGACTAGGTCGGGCTTGGATGAAAAATTTTTAAATATTATGAATTTGATTAGATAATTGTTATTGCCAAATTTAGATCAAGATACTTATTCGGTCCACTTTGCACGATTTGCTGCAAAGTTAGAAAAGCATCTTCTAAATCATGGAATAGCGTGCAGTGAGGCAGACG
>DASQWJ010000057.1:0-3302 GCA_035640315.1 Nitrososphaeraceae archaeon | reverse complement strand
GGGCAGTCATAGGAGAGTTAAGCTGCACTTTGGTCTTACCAAGGGAAATTGCGTCAGAATTAGATTGGAAAAAAGATGAAGACCTGAAATGTATCATTAGAGATTCAGAACTCGTAATCACTAAGACGGTAAATACTTGAACAAAGACATTGTTACTCTTTTTAGAAAACTCCAGAAGATATCGTATCCTTTACGATTAGGTTAGCTTTTTCGAGCTAATTAGCTCAATTAAATTAGCTTCTTGCTATCATCAAAAAACAATTTAGGTTACCATTATTCGGAAAGTTAAGTTAATTCTTGGTTGAATGATTTTCTTAGATTTTGGTAGACTATGTAGCCAATTTTTTTGTGTTCCTTCCTTCATCAACAGTAAACTACCGTGTTCAAGTAATAATGAAATAGTCTTCTGACTCTGTTTGTGTTTGAACGAGAATCTCCGCTCTGCTCCAAAACTTACTGAAGCTATAGTGCTATTTTCTTGAATTGACTTTTCATCATCACTATGCCATCCCAAACCTTCATTGCCATTATGATATAAGTTCAATAAACAGGAATTAAATTTCGTATTAGAAATATTTTCTATAATTTGTCTGATGTTCATAAGTTCTCTGGTCCAAGGCAATGCTTGCTTTGCAGAATTTGAATAAATATACAAATAGTTAGAGTCACCATACCATGCAGTTTTTCTTTTGGTAACTATGTGTTTTCCAAATACTACCGCCTCATCATTCTTCCAAGGAATATTCTGTAATAATGAATGAAAGAATCTGTTAGCTTCATCAAATGTCAGGATCTTGCCGTAGTAATAGGCTACACCCTCAATACCAAGTAGATTAGTCAAATGTCTTTCAATAAGAAAATATTTTTTATTATCTGATACTTAATGCTTATGAGTCGATACTATTAGCTAGAATTGATTCCTGGGTCCGAGTGCGGTGGAACTGATAATGCTAGAAATATGACTTGAGAATCCGATGTATTTTGACGCTGGTCGTTTGTGAACGAAATTTTACATAATTTTCATTCGATCTAGAAGACTCTTCTGATGACTATCTTGCTTCTGCTCTCTTAACGTTGAACTTTCCTTGTACAAATACGGGTTCTTCGATACCCCAACTCCATTTCTTCTTTGGAGTTATCCTAATATATTGAGGATTAGGATGATTGGTATTTTCCATATAACCTCCTTGTCGAGTAACAACATCAGCAGTGCCGTAGACTTTTATTCCTCTCGGATCCCATGGTTCAATGCTTTTCAAGTCATCAACCACAATTGCAACCATGTTGTTTTTCAGGATATTTCTATATTTTGTAGATTTAAGAAGGTTCATTCCACCTACGTAAAGATATTCACCATCAAAATCAAACCCAACAGGTACAACGTCGGGCTGTATGGATGTGTCTTCTATTGAACCTGGAGCAGTAGCTATTCTTGCAAGCCGTTGAGACTTGAGATATTCTGCTTCTTTTTGGGAAAATATAGAATTGGTCATTTTAATATTGATATATAATCAATGATAAAAGATAAAGTTAACTCCTGATTTTTCTTTTAAATACATCATTGTGTTACTATTTATAGTATCAAAAGATTCGGGTTCGGTCCAACTCATAATGAGAAATACGATTTTGGAACCATATCTTAAGTATCCTAGTCATTTATTCGACCATATTTCAGGATTGACCAATAACAACTATTGGATTACGAAAGTCTAATTTAACACTATTGATTTACATTCAATGAACTGGTAAGTAGAAGTGGAACTGGCGGACATTATCTTCATAGTAATTGGTTTTTTTTCAGAAATAGTAGGCACTATGGCGGGCTTTGGCTCATCAACAATTTACCTACCGCTAGCGTCCTATCTATTAGATTTCAAGATGGCTTTAGTCTTGGTAGCAATATTTCATTTTTTTGGAAACATAAGTAGAATCGCATTCTTCAGACACGCTCTGGACAAAAAAACTTTACTGCTGTTTGGGATACCTAGTTTTGTTCTCAGCTTAGTTGGTGCTTCTTTGGTAAGTAACCTGTCACAAAGTCTTCTCAAATTCATGTTAGGAATATTCCTGATAGTTATTTCTGCTACCTTCCTTCTCAGACCCCAACTCGCTTTTCCTGCAAATGCAAGATCACTTGTTCTAGGAGGTGGAATATCGGGTTTTATCGTAGGTCTGATAGGAACTGGTGGCGCCTTGAGGGCTTCATTTCTAACTGGATTGAAAATGGAGAAAGAAAAATACATTGCAACAGCAGCCGTTATCGCTCTTGGAACTGATGCGACTAGAATTCCCTCCTACATCTATGGTGGATATTTATCTGAGCAGTATTATTATCTTATCCCAATTCTATTTGGTATCGCTGTTGCGGGCTCTTATGTCGGGAGAAAAATAGTAACCAGAATTGACCAAAACAAATTCAAAAAGGTGGTGTTGATAGCAATCATTCTTGCAAGCCTCAAATTCATAGTAGATGCCGTTTTAGTGTTTTTTAACTAGGCAAATTTCTTATTCGAATCCAAGATGCTAATGCATTGGCTTTGATTAATTTTAGTCAATTTACTATTGAAGAGTTGCAATAGTGAAGTCCTCATTATTAGCCTGCCTCTAGCGAAAATACATGCACTGCATTCATCCCCTATAAATTCCAGTTTGAGTTTAAAATTACATACATGAACATCAGTATACCCACGAAAAACATAGATGAAGGAAAATTGGTAGCAGTGACACTGATAGGAGGTTTGGTTGCTTTAGTATTATTTTTCGTCTTAATTAGTGGTGGCATAGTAAGACATGTTCCGATTACGTGGCAGGAGAAAATTGAAACTACTATTGCATTTAAGACGACAGATGGTCAGCTGAATATCATTGGAATTAAAGGCAATAGCGGCATTAATCCCACGTTGTTAATGAGGATTAAAGATTTTGCCATGGTTTTGACTGTAATAAATCAAGACAGCACTCCTCATATGCTATATATTGATGGTTTGAGTATCAATTCAAAAATTCTGAAAGCCGGAGAAAATCAAACGATAACATTTTACTCACCAGCCGAAGGCACCTACAATTACTACGACAGAGTATCATCATTAAATGAGCCCATAGGCCAGATAAAGGCTGTTAAGGTCGTTCCATTTGAATAGTTCAATTCAGGTAAGGCAGGATTCAATATAAAACGTCCGAAGCATACTGACTTGACCCAACTAGAATTCTCTCCATTCAACAAGTATGATAAGTTAATAACTTATTTTGATATTTCTTTGCCATGAATGACAAAATCCCAATAGATAGGGTTACTCTGAGCG
>DASQWJ010000056.1:0-10448 GCA_035640315.1 Nitrososphaeraceae archaeon | reverse complement strand
ACTACAATATAGAGTTGCCGTTCTTCAGGGGAGATTGTTTTGTCTTTTGATAAATGTTTGTAGTAGTTTACTCTGAGATCCCGCAGCGATCCAATCAATAACGAAGTTATTCCTTTTTTCTCCTTGCAAGTCCAATATGTTGTGTCTGGAATTTTTTGCTCTGGGTCCTGACGACATGAATCGTGAGGACAGTTTACTGTTTCGTATGACAGATTATGTACCTTGATGATACTTGGATATAGGCTGGCAAAGTCAACAACAGAGACATTGAAGTGGATTCCTGGAGTGGGTTCTACCACAAGACCTCCTCTATACTTTTTTTCTTTTATTATTGCCTCAGTTGATGCCTGACCCTTGAACCGAAGATCCTCGCTATGTGGTATTAGGGCATTAATTTTTCTATGTTCATAAAATAGCATTCCCCTGATCCACTGGTTGACCCCAACTCTGGAAAGGTCTTCGACAGAAAGCCTGGATATTCTGGCAATTACAAATAATAGTTTCAGCAAAATATTGTCATTGAAGCTTGTTAGCCTAAACGTTAATTCTGTATCTTTAAGACAGTACTGTGCAAGTTTTTGAATCGGAAGATCGCTTATGTTTCCATCAAATTCAATCTTGGAATCATTTAGTAGTGCTTCTGCAATCGCATTTAGTCTAAATTCGGAATACTTGTGGCTGAATGCGTAAATTTGAATCGATCTATTCTGAAATGTCCTAAATAGATCAATATGTACTCCGTGCTTTAGCTGAACTGGCTCTGCCTGGATACCTTTCTTGATAAATGAATCTCGTTTTACAAGTATAGGAATCTCCTCTTTTGGTATGATGGTATGATTAATAGGATCAATTGCAGGGTCTTGAGATCTTTCATAGAGATATGGAAGATCAAAATCGTCACCATTAAAGGTAATTAACATGCTGTATGACCAAATTATTTTAAAAGTCTTTTCCAAGAGTTCTTTTTCAGTCTTGCACATTTCTGCCTCTGGAATTAGAGGTGTACCATCATTTGGATTAGTATCTTGTTCGAGAAGTAATACCTTCCTTAGACCATCATTTGATACGATACCAATAGCAGTAATTTTTCTATCATGTTCTCTTGGAACTGGCATACGTCCTTCTTCTGAGTCAACTTCAATATCAAGAGCAATTCTTTTCATTTCCGGAATGGGTTGGTTGAGCAAATCAGCCCACTCTCTGACATATTCTCTATACTTGTCGTTTCTTGCCTCTTTGCTCTCTAGGATCTTATCCCATAGAAAATTTTTTAGCGCATTGTGGACGATTTCAGACATTGAGTAGGGATCTGGAATTATCTCATCACCTTTCCTCTTGTAATATGAACCTGGAATCAGTCTAGTATCGTAGAGATAATTTTCATGATATTTTATGTTGGCCTCCCATACATTGAGTTTTTCTCTAATTCCTCCCTTGCCACCAATCGAAAGAGGATCGGGTGCAATTATTTTTATTGCCTGAATTTCTTTGTCCGTCATTAGATCCATCTTTGGAATAGTTATAAGCTCAAATTTTTTTTCAATTGCTGCAATTTCTTCAGCTCTTTTTTGATATTCTAGTTTAGTATAACAATATGGTTTGTGATTAGTCTTGTCCTGCCAAAAATAGATCACATGTAAATTAGGATCGTAGAATTTTAATTGGACTTTTTGATTTTCACCAGAATAAATTGCAGATATCAACATGACTCGAGTATTTTCAGGAAGTTCTTTCCAGTAGCTCAGATATTTTTGTTTATCTGTTTCATTTTGAAGTAGTGATGATGATGATTGATCCAATTTACTCACCGCGTAGTTCCAAATATGAAAAATGGATAATTATCTTTTGCTACTAATCTTAATTTAATTGCACTGCTAAATCTATACAATCTACAAAAGCTAAACTGTAATTACCTTATCTTCTCTTCGTCTAATGGCAATAATGCCAATAGCATACAGAGCAATCATCGGTAAGGCAATAAACCACATGGTGACACCACTACCATCAGGTGTTATTATTGCACCAAATACCGAAATAATTATTATTGCGTATCTAAAGTTTCTCAACCAGAATTTTGAGTCAGTCACACCACTAAGAGATAACACATACATAATGACTGGAAGCTGAAACGCAATCCCAAATCCCAATAGGAATTGCAATACAAATGTTATGAAATCATTAACTGTCAGAAACGTTTCAGCGCCTATTGATTCTCCATATTTGTATAGGAAGTTAAGGGTGAATGGAATTACAAACACGTATGAGAATACGACACCAAGGATAAACAGTAAAACAATTGGCGATATTACCTTGAACAGACCAAATCTTGAAAATGACTTTATGCCCTTTTTGTCAATATTATCTTCACTCTGAAAGTCGTCCTTGTTTTTTGATGAATCAAATGCGGGAGAAATAAAGCCAAATATTTCTTTGATAATAATTGGCAGCGAGCATATTAGTCCAATTAGCAGGGAGATATGAACTTGGGCAAAGAACACCTGACCGGGAGCTATTTGGATAAGCTTTACTCCTGTTGGAAGTAATGTATCTTTCATGAAACTTGTCAGTTGTAGTGCCACATTATTAAGCGGATCTGGAATCGGATAGAATATTTTGAGATTTTGCTGAGGACCTCCATCCCAGGATGGAATAGGAATAGGTAAAATAGTTGATTTGATACTAAAACTCATGGCAAAAATGGTGATAACTGCAATGCATATTATGATATGAATTATCCGTATTCTAAGTTCATCAAAATGCTCAGCTACTGACATCCCAGATGATGACATTACAATGTTCGAAAATAAGCAATCTGGATATAATAATTATATTGATATTTGACCCACATCACCTCCTCAATCCGTCCTTATTATTATCAATGAGAATTCAGGCGGACTAAATCAAAGGTAGATGCTGATTTTCCTTATAGATTTTGCAGGTAAATCCTTTTAGAAGGTAAGAAACAATATGAACATATGCAGTATCACAAGGCATCTTTCATTGGCCATGAAAGATCCAAAAAAGCACAGCTCAAACTTTTTGATTATACCGGATATGCCATGCTAACATATACTGTGAAACAAGATGACAACGGATTTGCACCCGTTGGTGAAGAGATGCTTGTAGGAAAAATGGAAAGAGAATCAGAGGCAATGCTTTTTCTATGTGATAGCGATGGTTATGCAAAGGCTCAATCAAGACCGTTACCAAAAGAAAAGGCCATTGAGGCATACCAGAAAATGGTAGACGATGGTATTCAAGAATTCAAGGGCCAGATTAAAACTGTTACATAATCAAATTTTTAAAATAACAATATTAATTGATACCTAAAATAGTATCATCCTATGATACTAAAGTGCAGTACCCTGCCTAACTTACACTGAAATCTTTGTCCCAGTCTTGCTATTTTTCAAGACAAGGTTTCTAATAATTTTTGGGTCAGATTTTATTACCCGTGTAGGAATCTTCGATCTTTCAATTACTTTTAGAGCAACAATGTCCATAAGATCGTAATTACCAGCCTGAGTACTTTCTGTATTCAAAAGATCTAGGCATTTTTTTACGGTAATATCTTTGAACATTTTTGCTTGCGGATTCTTGTTTGGATCTGAATCATAGATTCCATCGACATCTGTTGCATTCAAGAATTCATCAGCCTTTATTTTCTCACAGATAAGTGCAGCCGTTGCATTAGTACTCTGACCTGGATGAAGCCCGCCGCTTACAACTATCTTGCCTGATTGACAGGCAATACTAATTTCTTCAAGGTTTGAAGGTATTGCAGGATAGACAGAACCTCCAAGAGCTGCAGAAAGTAATTTCGCATTTAACCTTGATATTTCAATTCCCATTTCATCAAGACTGCTCTCATCAGCTCCCAGGGATCTAGCCAGGTTAACGTAATGCCTTGCAATTATTCCACCACCAGATACTATTACAGGTTGCACTCTGACTTGCATGTCAAATAAGACCCGAGCATATTCTTTTAGAGATTTTGAGCTGGTCTTGAAATTAAAGACACTACCACTTAATTTTATGACAAGGATTTTTTTCTGTTTTGAAACTTTAGCGCTCATTGTTTTTCTGGTAGCTCCTTATCTAGTACATCTTTTGATATATTTGTAATGTTTTTTCGATCCTTCTGGTTAGTATATACTCTTATCATGTCAAGATAACCTGTAATTGAATTTACA
Organism: Nitrososphaeraceae archaeon; assembly: GCA_035640315.1. Taxonomy (GTDB): domain Archaea; phylum Thermoproteota; class Nitrososphaeria; order Nitrososphaerales; family Nitrososphaeraceae; genus TA-21. Next base: position 6,255 of record DASQWJ010000056.1, on the reverse strand, counting down.
AGTGGTAGATTAGAAACTGGTTGTTTAAAGAATTCGTCCTCACTAACAAGAAGTATTGATTTCATTTCTTTTTTGTTTGGAGCAAGTGGAACAAGTGAGATACCATATGTATCGAGGAAAATTTTCTTTTCATCGATATTTGCTAGTCTTGCTATTTTCAGTCTCAACTCTTCGATTTTGTCCCTATTTAGTTTTGTATAATTATCTCTTTTACGAATGAACCTCTCATATACACATTTTAACAGTTTTCTTTCCAGATAGTTAGAAATCATTTCCTTTGCAATTTTGTTATCTTGTGATGATGAGATCATCCACAATATGCTGTCATCTGTTAACTTGAGATAATCGTTTAATGATAAACTGGCTAGATTCAACTGTTGACTTGAAAGCAGAATAGAATGAAGCAGCATTACTTCAGCCGATCGAACTGTCTTGTGAAAATAAACAGCGCGAAACATTTCAAATCTTGAAATTATCATCGATTCAAAAGAGTAAAAGGAAGAAATGTCCAGAGCCAGACTTTCATTATCAGTTACCCTGAATGAATTAATTATCCTGTTGTAATCTACTTTTCCATATTCTACACCAGTAAAGAAACCATCTCGTGGGAGATAGTCCATAAGATCGGCTGAAAGGCTTCCTGATATTATCTCATTTTTGAATTTTACATTAGAATTGCCAAAAGAAATCTCACTAATTGTCTTGGCAGAATATCCAAAGCCTGAAAGAATGTCGTTCAACTCTGTCTTGCAAATTATCTCTGCTCCGATTGTTTCATGATTCTTATTTCCTGTAACCTTGAGAGCTTCTTCAAAAAGATGAGAAAATGGTCCGTGACCAATATCATGTAAAAGAGAAGCTACACGTAGTTCTTGAATTGATTCTTTATCAATGACGCCTAATGAAAATAGATGTTCTCCTGCAAGTCCTGCTACATGCATTGTTCCCAATGAATGCTCGAATCTTGAATGTTGAGCAGCAGGGTATACTAAATGAGCGCCTGCTAATTGTTTAATTCTCCTTAATCTTTGAAAAACACTCGAATCAATTATCTTCTTTTCCAGATCTGTAAACCGGATGAATTTGTGAATCGGATCTGCAATTTCCCCAACGAATTTCATGCGCTAATTAGAATTGAACAGCACATCGAATTAAATTTTCACAAACTTTTTTACAATTTCTAGTACTTGGTCGTGAACTTCATCGATGGAATTCTCTCCTTCAACTATGCGCCATTTGAATTTCCTTCCAAGAATTCTGTAATTTTTCTTCACCCGTCTTATCAGCCCTAGGTCTTTCTCAAAGGTATCAACTACATTTTTTGATCTTCTAACCAGAGTCTGGGGTTTGATATCTATTACTATCACGAGATCTGCTTCTGGCAATCCCTTGTCCAATGAAAGCAGCCAATCCAGTTTCAATCCCTTTGAAATACCATAGACTAGGTTGGATTGATAATAGCGGTTCATGATAACTGTGGTTCCCTTGCGCACTATTTTCTCTATCTGTTCTTTTTTCTCCCACCTATTTGCAGACAGGAGCATCATCTTTACCTCATCAGGATAATCTCTTTTCCCATCAAGGAACTGCTGTATTTCTTTACCAACAGAAGTGGAATAATCAGGAAAATCAATTCTTACACATTTGCGCCCCAATTTTTTTTCCAGCAGCTTTGCCTGTGTTGTTTTTCCAGCCTTATCAATTCCCTCAAAGACGATAATTTTACCTTTAGGCAAATACATTGTCTGAAAAAAATATCATAAATAAATAGTATCTCAAAAATTGATGATTATCGATGTATTTTCGAAGTTTTTGTTGTCCTTTCACAAAAAAAGCGAGCCGACCAGGTCTACTTAACCGCAGTCGATGTTTCCTTCAAAAGTTCCTTTCCAGCCAGAATCAGATCGTACCTGGATTTTTCCATTCTTTCCACAATCTCCGTGAATTGAAATATTGCCTTTCTTGTCCAGGTCACAGATCTTTGCGGTGGTCTCTTTGCCTTCTAAATCATAGTTTTTCTTGTCAATCTTGCCAGAGTCTAAAAAACCACCATTGCTAGGTTTATCGTCAGATGAACCATCAAGAACAACCTCCCAACTTCCAAAGATAGGTGAATCGTGCATGAATGCAGAAAATGATAATTCACCCTTTTCTGATTTCCCCTCAGGACAGTTAATTGTACCTGCTCCATTCCCTGATGTTTCTGTTCCATGAGCTACTGTCGCAGCAGAAAACATGCTAATCGTGAAAAGTAATAATAATATCTTCACGTTGGTCATACCACCCAAATTCATGACAGTGTCTTGCAAGAAAAATAATTTATATATTATGTAGAGCGGTTCCAGATCATAAATCGGAAAAAATGAATCTTTGCATTCAAAACGACCATATGATAATAAAGTTAATCATTAATGATTATCAACAGAGATTATCTTTTAGATGGTCTATTTTGATTATGTTTTTGTGGAATCCAAGATAATAATCATCAAAATATCCTTTGAACTGTGCAAAATTCATAATTTGAAGTGTAATTCCTATATCTTCAGGTTATTATAAAAGATCTGTGAAGTATTGATGACTAAAAATGGCACAGATGCCGGCTCTAATTCCAAAAGAAGTAGAAATCCAGAGACTAAAGAAAATCTACATCATGGTAATCATGCTGGGTTCAATTGCAGCATCCGTTGAAGTAGACAACTTTGTTGATGGATCACTTCATCAAACCGCGATTAGAGACAGCGCATTTACACCAGCTCATTGGTGGTTATACAGCCACTTTGTAGCCCTACCATTAGGATGGGGATTTGTGGCAATGTATGACAGAAGGGTACCTGTACTTAGGGGACCTGGAAACTCCATGAACACTGGTCTCAAGATAACTATCATAGGCTATCTTGCAACCATGTTTACAATTGGTGTGAACGAAATGTGGCACTTTTGGTTTGTGGAAGAAATTTTCGCAGTCCCGAACCACTGGATGTTTAACATGGGAGTAGTAGTAGCTTTCATGGGTGCTCTTGCATATGTAGTAAGAGTATATGCACGTCTAGTAGAATTGGGTGCTGAAACTCCTGGAAAGAACCCATACGTGGCTGAGATGTACAAGCTTGCACTTGAAGGAAAGCTGTACAGCAGATCAATTCCATAAGCTAATTTGTCATGCTGTCAACAAAAGCAGGAAAACGACGACCTTTTTTTTTCTTTTTTTGATTATTAAACACCAGCTTGGGCTATAATCAATATCAGATAACTGCATGCTAAGACAAGTTTGTTCTAGAAATAAAATTGCAGATTTAAAAAATATTCTTATATATTCAAAAATGCAAGATAAAGGTGATGTCGGAAAATTTTGGCATTTCTTTTAGAGTCTTTGAAAATGAAACTCAAGATAAAGGAAGAAACATTATAAGAATTGATCCGGAAATAATGCAGAAACTAAACATTTCTGATGGAGATGTAGTTTGCATTATTGGTCCGCAGAACAGAACCGACATTATTTGTTTATCCCTACATCCGACTGATGCAACCAGCGATAGAAGAATAGTTCGTATTGATTCTAGAACAAGGGACATGATTGGTACTAATATTGGAGATACAGTCACAATACGAAAAGCTACATCTGAAAAAAGTAACAGATCAAGAGCAGATAATCTTGAAGTCACAGATGATTTATCAAATTCTATAATAATCACTGGCTCTTGTCTTGATTTTGAAAAAGAACGACCAAAAATAATGGAATTCTTAAAGTTACTTGAAAACGAGGTACATTTGAATCATAATTATTGCAGATGCTACACAAATGGCAAGAAAACTCTGGGATGGGATTTTTTTGACATTGCCGTAGATTTGAGATTGGTGCAAAAGCTAATAGAAATACATCCCGAAATTGACAAGCAAGAAGCCGCAAGTTTGGAGGAACGATTTGCATTGTGGCTACATGCGAAAATCAAAAAAAGAAAACTTGATTATCATTTGAAAGTCAGGGAGATTCCGTACGAAGCCGTAAGTGGTTTTCGACTTAATCCCAATGACTTTCGAAATAAAGAAGACATGGAAAATCTGCGCTAGCATCCTTAATTTATTTTATTAAAAGAAATGAAGTTACCCGAAGAAATTCAAGATTTTGTGGGCAAGAATTATGAATTAGAGCCAGGCTTGATAGGCTGCCGGGCTGACAGCCCTCACTATTCGTATGATTGCTGCGAATATGATATTGCCATTCTTGGCGGGAACTCCCAAAATAACAATCTTGATAAAAAAATAATTCAGATTGGAAATAGCAGGGTGGAATTTTTGAATTTTCCGAATCAAAATGCAAATAAGGATATCTCGCTTTCTGGTATGATAAGACTAAATGAATCAAACATGTTGATTTCACAAAATCCAATAACAAATAGAAAAAAATTGTTCAATGCAGCAGGAAAACGAAGAATTGTTGATTCACTGTATAATGTTTCGAAGAATAGTAGCGTCAGTGCAGAATCAAATTCCTCCTTGAATTTGAAAATTGCTGCATACAATCTCATTGAAGGTATCATTTTAATGTTAGAGTCAAGGCCAATGCCTATTCACGAGTTAAACCAATTACGACAAGTTGAAATCCAAAAAGATTATGTTAAAGAAGCTATTCAAACTTGCATCGAATGTCTAGGAGTAGAAAGGGCCACTCGGACAATAATAAACAGATCATTTAAAGCGTTTAGAGAAATCCTCAAAGATGCATATGATGTCGAACTTTTATCTTCAAAAATCGAATTTTTGTTAGATAAAGGATTGCTTGCTGACTGCTATTACTATATTGGGAAACTAGTATGCAATCATCTTGAAAAAAAGGATAATGCCTCTCAGATGAACTATCACAAGCTTAACAGTATAGCTTTGGATCTAACAAATGATTATGAAAAGGTAAAGAAGATGTCTGCGTTGATAAAACGCGACTGTAAGCTTGTTCTGAAAAATTAAGCGACAGGAGCAGCAACCAATATTGGCTCTATCTCCTTTACCCTTCGTGCCCTTAATTTAGCCTTGTATTTCAGGTTTCTAGGCTTTGTCCTCAGTCTGTATCCACAACATGGACACCATAATCCATCCCACTTTATGAAAATTTCACAAATCTGGCATCGCTTTTGACCGCTTACATACCTTCCTGAACCGACCGGCTTTTGGGCTTTATGTCGTATACATATTCCTTTGCAAGTCATCTTTCCTTCTATATATAAAAAACATCTCAAGTATTTAAATATGAACATTAATTTTGCAATATTTTCATTATTGGCAATTTATAATATCAATTTATTACGTGTTTTTGAAAAAGAAAATAAAAAAAATAGGTCTTTTTTTAACTAACGTTTATAGATTTTGTCTGAAAGGCTTCATTCATTGTAAGATATTCATCTAGTCTCATCTTAATGTCGTCTGGTTGAGTATCATCCATACCGGAAAATCCAGCGTCAAATGAAATCTTGTTTCCAGAGACAGACACATTTTCAATTTCCATATCTGCGTAAATGTTTGCCAGTTCATCTACCCATGCTTTGCCTTCGTCTTGGTTAATACCGCTAGCTTCTATCGTGACTTTACACATCTTAGTCATTCAAATACACCTAAAGAAAAGTTAAATCGGAGATTAATAAAGTTGACGTATTATTTTTTGTTAGAATTGTATGTGGATTTAAACCTTAATTGAATTGCACAGCAGATTTGTCTACTAAGCTTCTTCAAATCCCCAGTACTTTATCAGTTCTTTTTCAAACTTTGTGAATTGGTCATCACTTAGTGGATCTCCACAATTTTTGTGCGACGGTATTACTTTCATTCCAAATAGTTTGAAATCTACTTCGTAAAAATGGACGCTAGGGCAGTCACACATTTGCTATTTGTGATTTAAACATCTCTTATTAGTTTATCTAAATTATAAAGCTTGTAAGGCTATATCTATTGTTGTATAGTGTAGTAAAAGTTTATGAGTGCCTGAACCACTTTAACAGAACTATGGGAGTGTTTCGAATGAACTTGTTTAAACCACTTTTGATGTTTGCATTATTTTCGACGGTTCTGATAGTTTCGCAAACCACAATGAACTATGCATTTGCACAAGTAGATGGACGATGGTATGTTGGTGATGGTGCAAAAAATGACATGTATGTTACATACAGGATACAAGAACAGGATACCAATGCTGGGCGTCCATTTGATATGACTATTTATTTTAAGGAATTCAATCAAACCGGGAACTATTGGGTTGCTCCTACCTTC
>DASQWJ010000055.1:0-4779 GCA_035640315.1 Nitrososphaeraceae archaeon | reverse complement strand
CGAATCTGACTTTTTTCATTTAATTTTTGTGCTTCTTGTAACGAGCCAGAATCTTGACCGTTCAGTGCGTCAAAACATTCTTTTGCAAATTTTCGTTGATAATCTTTCGACATGAATGGGAAAGTTCCACCAACAATAACTAGTTCTACCTTTGTGACATTATGACCCCTTAAAACTTCCTGATGCAATTTGGAAACAACTTGAGATTTCGGATCGAATTCAAATTTTTGTGCTAACTTAGTAACTGGCTCTTTTCCAGTATAACTTAAAGGAACATTGAATTCCTTGCCTCCTGGACAGTAAATACATTTTCCATGTGGACAGTCATAAGGTTTTGCCATGACCGTAATTACAAGTATACCAGAAGCAGTCTTAACAGGTTTAACCATCATTATTTTTCTTATATTACTGTCAACTGGTAAATATCTTATTATATCTTGAAATTTAGGAGTTTTAGATAAGTGATATTTTGACGAGGCTCCTCTAATAAATGAGGATATATGCTTTAATGAAGGACTCTCCAAGAGCCTTAACTTATTAGCTATCTCGACGCAGGCTGATTCATAATCATATGACTCATTTTGCCATGCAGAATCAAATGTACTCCTCATCCAGCTCATCATCGTTTACCAATCTATTTCTTATATACTATCTTATCTATTTTCAACTACTTTTAAGAAGATAGTCTTGGAAGTTCACCAGCGTTGTTGGAAATCTGATATTAGAAATAATCAAACAAGAAAATCCCAGAATAGTTGCACTAAAATTATTTCAGATTGAGAAATGAAACAATTTAGTAGAAGTAGAACAAGATGATTACATTGTGATTCGCCATGAATTCGCGGAATGCATAATTTCATGTTCTATCTCTTCTCCAAAAAGTGGACCCTAATGAGATATTTTATTTTTTTTGAAATCCAAGAACTATGAAACAAAAGTGTGGGGTTTAAGGTATCCCTAAGACTTTCTTCACAATATCAATTGTTTGATTGCTTCCTAGTGTCAATGGGCTAGTAACGTTGGCAGTAGCGTTTATTGGTGGTACTTCAACAGGAGCAGGAGCGGTAACGTTGGCAGTAGCGTTTATTGGTGGTACTTCAACAGGAACAGGAGCGGTAATGTTGGCAGGAACAGTGATGTTTGCAGTGATATTTTCTGTTGGTTCTACAACGGGAGCGGTAACATTTTCTCGAGGTAATTTTGGTTCAAGCGCTACATCCTTTACATACAAGTAATGATCCTTTTCGTCGTATGAAAGATCCGAAATAGTTATCACATGAAAATTATTATCATGAAGATATTTCATTTCTTTTTCAAACAGTCTGATATTAGTTACCGTACCATCGGTATTACCTATGTCATGATACATGATTATTGGTATGGCGTTTATATTTCCATCATTATTATACTGTGATTGACTATTTACAACTTCAATGAATCTATCTAACGCCTCAGATTCACTATATGAATTTTCTACTATTTCAAAATCATGACTCCAATTCCTAATAGAATATTTGTTGGCATAAGTGGGGATGCCATTCTCTGTAAATGTCTTACAATTATCCTGACCGTATTGCTTCATACCGTCACACTTTAAAAACATAAGTGGATCGTTTCCTCGAGTCGCAAACTTGTAATGTTTAGCAACAATATCTACAATATTCTTGTCCTCAGATCCAGTGCTAAATGGGTACTCAAAGCTTATGGGTGTTATCCCGTAGTCATCGAGACATTTTTTTGATTCTCCAACTTCATATTCTATAGATTTCTCTGACAGACCCGTAAGACGCACATGTGACATACTGTGCGATCCAATGTCATTGCCCTCATCATTTAATTCCTTTATCTCGTCCCAATCCATGTAACCATTTTTCGCACCAACATAGTTGCATACTATATCAAAGGTTGCCTTGAATCCGTACTTGTCAAGAATTGGCTTTGCGTTTGTAAATTGGCTTTTCAGACCATCGGAAAAAATAAAAATTACTGCCTTATCCACGGTTCGCTTGCCCTCAGCCGATTTAGAAGAAGGTGCTGATGAAAACGCATGCTCATTCGAAGTAACAGACAAGAATGCCATCAAAAAACCCACAGCCAAAATGGGCAATAATTTTGTAAAACATGATCTGTTCTTCAAAGTCAATTAACAGGGATGTAATTCATATAATAAATAGATATCAGTATTCACCTGTTAATCCAATGGTACATCATCCTTAACCAAACAAAATAATTGTTATCAAACGCATTGCGATTGTATCTAATATTAACTCCTATATTGCGGAATGCTAGCCAGGAGACAAGTACAAGATAAATCCTAATCTATGTCGCGATATAGAACATGTGTGATGGAATTTAGTGTTGCGTTTTGGAATTTACAAAACCTTTTTGATGTCAATTCGAGTGAAATAGCAACGGATTTGGAATTCATTCCAGAAAAAGGATGGACAACGGAGGTTCTCAGTAAAAAGATAGAAAATTTGAGTAAGCCTCTAAAGGTAATGAATAATGGGAATCCCCCAGATTTGCTTGGTTTTTGTGAAATAGAGTCAGAAAAACTTGCCAGGGACTTGTGTGAAAAAATTCGACCTGGGTACTATGAGATAGCTAAATTCATAGATGGATCGGATATTAGAGGAATCGATACCTGTCTGGTTTATTCAAAGGATATCTTTGACTGCATAGAAACCAAATCATTTAGAATAAATTTTCGATACCCTACTAGGGATATATTTTTGGCAAGGTTACGAATAAAAGAAAATAATGCCGAATTGCTAGTTTTGGTTAATCATTGGCCTTCTAGGAGAGGAAAAAAAGATAGATTCGATCAATACGATACAGAATTTTCAAGATGCATGGTTGCAGAAAACTGTGGAAGAATTGTGGACGATCTGTTGAAAATTCCTTTCGAGGAGATCAAGTATTTGCCACATGAAATTCTTTCTAATAAAAGCTATGTGGATATGATTAATACCAGGTGGAATAAGAACGTCCTGTTGATGGGGGACTTTAATGATGACCCATTTGACAAAAGTATCTCAAAATTTCTCCGTGCCAAAAATGACAAGGAGGTATTCATTGAATTAAATGAATCATTAGAGATCTTTAGAAATACTGATAGAGATAACACAGATAAACAGCATTACCTTGAATACACTCCTCCTCTTTACAATTGCATGTGGAATCTTGCTGGATTCTCCTATTACCATTGGAGAAATAATTCTACAAACCTTTTTGACCAGTTTATTATTTCAAGGGGTCTATTGTTAGGAGTTCAGAAATTAAAGATGAATCTAGATAAAGTCAGGGTGTACAATGAAGGCCTGACCATTGGGGAGAATCTTTCAGATAACTATTTTATTCCAATGAATCCAGAAAAATTTCATCCTGCGCAAAAGGGAATTCCAATGACGTTTGAGTACCTGAGGAGCAACGGGCGAATTCCAAAGCACAGAAATCCAAATACCGGGTACAGTGATCATTTTCCAATATTTGGTACTATCGAGACACTTCCATAATGAAGCAATTATTTGTTCTCTTGTCTACAAAATCCATTTCAGCATAATTTTATGGAGCGCGCCAGAGTTATAGCTCTTTCCAAATCATCATTTAGAATTTCTTGTTTTTTATATTTTTTATTAAAGTATATCAAATCAACAATTTTGGTATTATCCATGTTAACAATTGTTGTAACGTCATTCCCATTTCTAGAAGTTCCTCCCAGGACGCGACTTGTATTTCCCGTAAGCACCAGGAGTTTGTCTACGATACTAAGTGACTTTGATGCATTTGAAATTTGGGCCTGTGTCTTTATTGGCTCATCGTTGATGACAACTGATACAGCAATCTTTGATCCATAACTATCGTTGTATGTGACATCTATTCCTCCACCTACTTGGTTGTCAAAATTTAGCTCATTTACATATCCTTCATAGTTTGATAATATCAAAAGATTACGAATTGCCTCACGAATGTCGGATTCAATCATTTCTGCGTTATCTACTCCTCTTTTAATCTGAATAAAATCTGATAATGGCACATTCATCAAACTACCCCTTATTTTGGATCCGGGATAAGTACATTTTATTGTCTCATCGATTATTGACTCATCTAGAAAATACGAACCCTTTTTTGAAGCTTGTTCTGTAGCATGGTAAAAGATATTCAGCATTGATCTCACATTTCTAAAGTCTGGAAATTCATCGTAAACTAATTTTATTTTCGATTCAAGATCACTTTCTTGTTTTGAATCAAAATTCCTATTGTCATCGTAATGCTTTATGTATTCATAAATTATGTCTTTTAATTCATTCAGAGTGTTTGATCCTGCTAGATCAATCTTGTAATTTGCCTTTTCTAATCTATCAAATACCGAAGAATTCTCTTTTTTGATTTCCTCGTATGAAGCAGGAGTAAGAATTAACATGAGAATTGCTGAAGGTATATGTGCGTTTATTATTGCTTTCATGAACTCCAATGATTCTTTTTTTGAATCAAATTCATCAAATTGAAATATTGTTATTTTATGGAGAAGTATTAGATTCATATTTGCTATTGCGCTGAGACTATTTATTACTCCTTCAAGGGATCTAATTTTTTCAACATCTGATCTTAATCTGTCTTCCAGTAACGACTTGATGATTTCAATTTGCGCTTCAGAAAATTCGGTAGCAAGTACTTCGGACACATATTGAAAATTAAGTCTATATTTTCCTTTTAGAATTTCCTCAGCTCTATGTTTAAGATGTTTGTTTCCGCTCAAATTATCTAAAAATCCAAAAT
>DASQWJ010000054.1:0-19517 GCA_035640315.1 Nitrososphaeraceae archaeon | reverse complement strand
TCCAAAGGTAATCCACCAAGTCGATGAAAGAAAGTTCGAAGCGTATGTATCTTAATCGAACAGAACCCAAAGCACTGGCTAGATACTTTTTATCAGTAAACAATTAATTTTTTATATCTGATAATTAATAAAAAATACTTTTCATTTTCACTGCATTGTCTGTACCCCGAAACATACAATAATATTGGTAGAAGGAAGAATTAGAAACTTTAAAAATTAGAATTAGTATATTCAAGGGATGCGGACAGGAAAAAAGATTGATGTTTTTGAAGAATTGTTGATAGCAGACAATAAGATATTGAAGGGTCTGCAAATTGCCAAACAGAACCATAAGAAAATACTCGACATTTTCGCCAGACGCGTTACCTTGTATAAAGAGTGCGCTGAAAAACAAGATGATCCAATAGTAAAAGCAATTATTGACGCTAAAAAATCAGTAATAATGAGCGACATGGGTCTGTTAAGCACACAATATGACATACAATCTGATATTCTGAAAATTATTTCTCGTATCGTTGTTCTTGAAAGAAAACTCTCTCAAATTCAAGGCCAAAAATCTCCATAATTAGCCAATGATTCTCTTCCTTAATTCGTTCGACGTCATGCATTACTCTGATTTCACCTATGCCATCTAATGCACATCAAAGAATATTGACCATAATTATCGCTATATGATAAATTTCTTCAAGTTTTTCGGCGGACTTTGATTGTTCTATGTTGCCTTCCTGATGAAATCAGGCTATAATTCTTCCTGAAGGAGAGTTACCTTGAATTCGTGACATGAGCAATAAGGTTTATTGCAGGATGTACGTTTGCCGGATCTATGATCCTGGAGCTTATGACCACAGCCAAGACAGATATCGCCCCATTCCATGCTATATTATTGACAAATTACTTTATTACTGTTTAAGATTTGAAACCGAATCTCATTGAACATGTCAACAGATTATGGGTCGCGTAATTCTGCTTCCGGCAGATAATCGAGTGAGGAGTTCTGTATCATTCTTCTCAACTACTTATATAAAACCCCCCATCAGTTGTTACGCTCTAAACACAAGCAACTGATGGGACTGGTTGGTTGTTTCTTGTTCATCGTTCAGCCGAGCCCTATCAGTTGCTTTACAAACTATTTTAAATTTATTGGTACGAGTATCAAATTAACAATATATGGATGGCATCGCCATCTAAATTCATTGTTTCTAAGGTTAATGTGCAGATTGTATTGAGTAAATATCAGGATCTGAATTGTTACTAAACAGCCATACAATGCTTGTTCAAAGACCTTTTGTCCTGTGACCGATAAAAGACGAAAACCTGGTAATAAAAAAATCTAAAAGGCATATTCAAGCATGAAATTTTCTAGTATGTCACTTGAATTTTTTTCTTATTATTTGTCGTTCCAGAAACCTCTAGTAGTAACATAATGTCTTTCGGCGTCATAAATATTCTTGTACAGATTTTCATCGTCTACATAATTGCGTAATATGCGTGCAGCTGTTTCAACACCGATTCCATAACCTGACAGTACTGTTATTGCTTTTTTGCCAAAATTGTTTATAAGCGAGGCAGTTTTCCACGCTCTCTCAAATTTGTGATTTTGATCAGAATTAATTTCAAATCCCTTTAATTTGTTCAAAATTATTTTGGGAAGTTCATAATCGGATGAAAAGGTGGTTGTAATAAGTCTTGATCCACATTTTTTACAGGATATAGAGTCTACTATCTCCCGTGTTTCGACAAGTCTTTCCCACTTACCACAACGGATACATATCAATCGATGTTTGGTCTTTTCAAGTCTTTCCTTAATGAGTTCTAAGACTCCGCGTTCAATACTCAACGGTGAGGATGACGATTTGGTATGATGTTCAATGATGCTACTGGCCACGGGTGAAAATGCTGGCAAGTCTAACCAATGAATTGATATTTCATTGTTCCTTATCTTTTGCAGTATCTCTTGGGTTGATGGTACATCAAATTTATCATGAATCAATTCCCTTAGCGATTCTTTGCTTATCGGCGTTTTAGAATACCTGTCATAGATAAATCGAGCCATTCGCTTATCGTATATTGCGTTCTTGTCAACGAGACCAAATCTCTTTGATACTGTCCAGACTCTCCAATTCAAATTATATGTATTAGTTAAAGATGTGATTAGTATTGTTTCAACGTCATATTCATCATAAAGAATCTTATCAATATTTCCTCTTGACAATCTAGCAGAAGAACTTAATAGAATTCTATATGGATCTGATTTTGTTTCTACCACATGTCCTACGTATGACGCCAAAAATGTTGAAAATAGTGATGATAGCGTGTTATTTATTTTGGTCCCGAAAGTTGAATGAATTACGAGCGCGTTTTTTGAAAGCACATTTTCTATAACTATGTTGTTAGCATTTGGAACTACAGGAATTTTCTGTAGTGTATTCTGTATATCTGATTCAAGCTTTAGATTACCGTCCACAAGAGCCTTCTTTCTAAGCTTACCAACCTGTACTGCAGTTTCATAATCGACGGGGATCATTTCACCAACCCAATGAGGTATGTTTATTGGAGATCCAAAAACTTGTTCGACATTGACCTGAAGTTTGTTTTCATCCACACTTACTATTCTCCACTGAGTACCTTTTAAGATAAAGACGTTACCTCTTTCACCAAATTCACCTATAAACTGTTGATCCAAGGTTCCTATTCTTTTCTTCCGTATGACATCTATTACCTCAAACTTTACTATGTTGGGTATAGTAGAAATGTTTTCAAAATAATACTTGTATGATTTTATTCTTCGAGCATAAGTCTGGCTCTTGGGGTCATATTTAATGATTCTAAAACTATCTAATAAGACTGCACATTGCTCCAGATCTGTAAAAGTAAGTTCTCTAAAAGGGTATGCTCCTCTAATGATTTGGTAGACTTCACCTAAATTTTTTGCTTCTGATGTTGACATCACAAACCCTACTAAATGATGCGCTACTACATCCAATGAGTTTGTATGAGTATTTTGTATTTCTATTGACTTATTTTTCATTCTATTAATTATAGCCAAACATTCTAACTCGTCATCTCCGCTATTTGCTATGATCAGACCTTTTGCGGACTTGTAATTTGCATGCCTGCTCCTGCCAATCCTCTGCACTAATTTCGAAACCTGTTTTGAGGACCCGTAGTGAATCACAAGTTCTACAGATCCAATATCTAAACCCAACTCTAGTGAAGAGGTGCAAACAACAATACCACCCAGGCCCTGTCTAAGTTTTTCTTCAGTTTCCTCACGTGTTTCTCTTGAGAGTGATCCATGATGAACTTCGATTGGGATCTTGTTTTCATTCCTTATCGTAGTTCCAATATACTCTGCCTCGTCTCTAGTATTTGTGAAAAGTAACACTGATCCCATAATTTTGTTATCTTTTAAATAATCAAACACAAATTTAGCAGCATTACTTATCGAACCTTTCAAGTATTTTACTTCAATATCATAATTTCTGATAGTATTGTCTACAAGAATGGAACATTTTCCTTTGGTCCCGCTAATAAAATTAGCAGCGTCCTTTAAATTTCCGATTGTTGCAGACAAACCTATTCTCACAAGATTATGGGAACTCAAGTTCTGTAACCGCTCAAGACTGATAGTTAGGTGAGTTCCTCTTTCGTTACCAATAAGCTCGTGAACTTCATCTATTATAACCCATCTTAGATGCTTCAGGAACACTTTGAATTTCTCTTGTGTAAGTATTATTCCGAGCGATTCAGGTGTGGTAATGAGAATATGTGGAGGTTTTTTTACCATTCTTTGCTTTGCTATTCTAGAAGTATCACCATGTCTTATTTGAGCGTCAAGGTTTCTCCTTTTTGCATAATCAATTATTCTTCGATGAACATCATTATTCAAAGCTCTTAGAGGTGTGACATACAGGACAAAAATTGCATTGTCTTGTACAAAATCAATATTTATTGCTCTCTCGTTATCGAGGAGAGAAAGTATAGGAATCAAGGATGCCTCCGTTTTGCCAGATCCTGTAGGAGCCACTAGAAGGCAGTTTTGCTTCCTGGAAATAACTGGATAAGAAATCTTTTGGATTTTTGTGAGATTTTGAAATCCTTCATGCCTAAAGGATTCTACGATCTGTTCATCAATTAAATTCATTTAACTTCTAGATTTTTCTGTTTCAGGATCGTGACTTGATTTGACGTTCATTTTCTCGTAGAGTATAGTTACGAATAATCCTGCAATAAACAGGCCAACAGCAATTTGAACCAAGGTATCAAAGCTCATTGATAATTATTCTAAACATACATTTCTCATTTATAAATCGATTGAAATATTCGAAATTTCGGTTACCATGAAACCTTCTCATATTATATGATAGTTGAACCAGTACTCTTTTTGAAATTGATAAACAGATCATCCATTACGCTACCGCTACATCATGGACATCCCCCTCAATACCTGCTTGCGCGGATGAAAAGACTTGCGTGTTCGATTTCGAAAATACTGATTGAAGATCATGGAACAAGCGAATTTTTGAAGAGATTGGCAGATCCACTATGGTTCCAATCATTTGGATGTGTATTAGGATTTGACTGGCACTCTTCTGGACTGACGACAGTTGTAACAGGGGTGCTGCAACGTTCAGTTAATTTGGAAGAACATGGAATAATGATTGCAGGTGGTAAAGGGAAAAAATCAATATCTGCAAGGAGTCAAATTCCGAATTTGGCAACAGTTGCAAATATGAGTGGTAAGAAAATATCAGAACTTGTCTATGCTGATAAAATGACGGCAAAGGTTGATAATTCCGCTGTCCAGGATGGTTATGACCTTTATCATCATGCAGTTTTCTTTGACGATAAAGGCGATTGGACAATAATACAGCAAGGCATGAATTCTGGCATCAAAATGGCTAGAAGGTATCATTGGGTTTCTGATAGGATTCATTCTTCATTTTTATCTGAACCTCATTCAGGAATCATATGTGATAGGATACATAATGATGTGCTAGACATGACGGCACGTGACTCAATTGAAACCCAAAAAACTACTATTGATCTTATAAATGGAAATCCAATCAATCTAATCTCTTCTATAAAGAAATTACAAGTACCAAGATTCAAAACTATGGACAACTGGATCTTCGATGACAATTCTGTAGATAATATCCAATTGAATTATGAAATGCCAAGACATCTTAATTGGAAGACTGTCAAGAAAATTTATGACATTCAACCAAGAAATTATGAAGAATTTGTTAACATCGATGGAGTCGGCCCTTCTCTAATTAGAGCACTTGCTCTTATTTCCCAATTAATTTATGGTTCAAAGACTTCATGGGAAGATCCGGTACAATTTAGTTTCGCACACGGAGGGAAAGATGGCGTTCCTTTTCCAATCAATAGAAATACCTTTGACAGATCGATCAAGTTTTTAAAAGAGGCAATTGAAGGAGGAGAAATATCTGGGGAGGAAAAAAGAACTGCACTAAAGAGTCTGTCGTCGAATCTAAGGATAATACTTCCAGGATATGGTCAATGAAATTAGGTTATTTTGTAATTGTTTAGCTTACGGACTGTATCATGGAGCATTCAATATTTAAGTCCGAGATTTTCTTTATTGGATAAGTACATTGTCTTTTTACGAAAGGCTCAAAAAAATAAAGAGCATTGTATTTCTTTGGTTTAGGGCAATAAGAATAAAATTCATTCTTGCATCAGTAATAGCAGTAAGCAACGGTATCGCCATTAGCTATTGGAAGACTGGAACAATTGATCCAGGATATGCGCTGCTAACCTATTTTGGAATAATGTGTTTGCACATAAGCGTTGATCTACTGAATGATTATTCTGATTTTAAGAGAGGAATTGACACCAACACAAGGAGAACAAGGTATAGCGGTGGTACTGGTGTTATACCCGAAAATCTGATTAATCCTAGGATTATTTATTTTGTAGGCATTATATTCTTGATCTTGGGAGGTTTGACAGGGTTATATTTTGTTACTATCAAAGGGATTGTAATATTAATACTCTTAGTCTTTGCGGTTATTTCAATTTATTTTTACTCTACAAATATTGTAAATGCCGGTTTGGGCGAGCTTTTTGTGGCAATCAAAGGATGCATGATAGTTATGGGATCGTATTATATCCAAAACAATACAATTGATTTAAGTTCTGTCTTTGTTGGTATTATTGTTGGACTCTTGTCATCTGTCGTGCTCTTAGTAACATCATTCCCGGATTATGATGCTGATAAGAAAGGTGGAAGGAGAACACTCGTAATACTCTCAGGTAAAGAAAATTCGGTCAAGATCTTTACCGCTATCATCATTGTAACGTATGGGATGATTATCTGTGGAGCCATTTTTAGTATAATACCTTCATTTTCAACAATAGGTCTTTTGTCAATACCATTTGCTGCCAAGGCAATTTACAAATTAAGGCAATTTAATGATAGTTCTCAGCTCGTCTCAAGTATGGCAAATTCAGTAATTTATTCTAGGTTATGCGGATTGTTATTGGCAATAAGTTTTATTATATGAAATGGGTTATGCTATTAATCCTGACATTGTCAACCCGAAATGAGCATAATATCTTTGTAGGAACAATCATAACTCGTATGAGTGATAAAATTGACAAGAGCTAGCCACTCGGACTTTATGACTGAGCTTGGAGTCTTGTTAGAAGCTAATAGACTGGGAAAAGCAATTCATGTTTTTGATGAGCTGGATTCAACACAGGACTATGCTAATTCTTTACCAAACAAAGAATCAGTACATGGTACCATAGTCATTGCAAAGAAGCAAAAAATGGGCAAAGGGAGAATTGGCAGAAGGTGGATTTCCCCTGTGGGCGGTTTATGGATGTCCATTATTTTTAGACCTGAGTTTAGTGTGAATAATGTAATATTTACTCAATTCATGGGTGCTGTGGCAATAGCTGAAGCCATAATGGAGGTTACCAAAATTAGATGTATATTAAAGTGGCCAAATGATGTACTAATTGATGAAAAAAAAGTTTGTGGAATACTAGTTGATGTAAACCTGCAAGGTAACAATAAGGTAATTGTGATGGGAATAGGATTAAACGCAAATAATGTGACTTCATTGGCTAATGATGACTTGACTGAGAATTCTATTAAGGCAACTTCTCTTAGTACTGAATATGGTAATGAGGTTGATCTTGTACACCTAACAAAAGCCGTTCTTGATAGATTAGAACATTATTATTACGAGCTGCTATGCACTGGCAAAACGTTAGAAATAGTAGATTTGTGGAAAAAAAATTCCGATATTATTGGTAAAAAAGCCAAAGTGTATGACGGCAAAGTAACAGTTGCAGGACAAGTTATTGATATTGATAATGATGGGTCATTGTTGATGAAGTTAGATGATGGATATATTAAGAGGATAACATACTATAGTAATGTCACATTTCGTTAATTGGATGATTTGTCTAAATGTAATGGTCTAATTTTCTAAAGACTCGATTGTCAAACATTGAAATGTAATTTCAGAACTACGCGAACTTTTTTATACTCAAATCCTATCAGGACAGTCTAAAATTCCGAGTTGAATTTTTACACTTGGGACTTTTTTCTACGTTGCAGTATTATAGGGTCAGCTCTTTTTCTTGATTTCCATCCTTAACATATTTTTCACAATGACAGGCATCCATCTCAGCAATACGATAGACGCACCTACCCTTCTTATGCATGTCCATCCAATGCCAACTTACATCATGTCCGCAGATACAATTGGTCATCTTAAAGAAATCTAAGATTTGTATCTTATTCGTCTCTGTCAATTATCTTAGTCTTTTTGATTTATTATTGTCAATTCTTGTCGCCGTGTTTCCTTGTCTCAATGACTGTTATTTTAACCAGAGAATTAAGAGCTTGTTATAATGATCCTTCCTTGATCTAATTACTTAAATTAATAGACACAGACTTACAAGATAGATGAAGTTAGTTGGCAGGTACAATGACTCGTCCCGTCACTGGCAGTGGAAAAATCAAGACTCTGGAACTTAGGATTCCAAAGAGCACTGCGTACATTAGATTAATCATTAATACAGTTAAGATTCTAAATCAGCTCTTCAAGCATTGTGAAAAAGAGATTCCTGTACTTGCACTAGAACCTATTCGGAAGACAATTGAAGAGCTGGCTGTTATCTTTCGACAGAGGCATAGAGGATTGATCATTACCAAGAGAAAGAACCTCATTGTAATCCATGCAGATACGACAAATACCTTTGGAAACAGATACACCCTCGAAAGCGACGGTGATGGCTCCAGTATTGTTGTTGCCGTCACAGGTTCTGACAGATTGTACGATTTATTTATTGATGTTTCCAAAAACGGGAATGTTATTATGAGTTACAAAGGCCTCGCAAAGAAAGCGCCCAATGGAAAAGCAAGTCTGGCCAATGTGGTTGAATTGCAATTTTCAATAATTCCATCAAATGAAATCGACAGCACTTACATGTATTATTACACAATTCGTAAGAATTATTTGAAAAAGGCGGAATTAGATTCGCTGAGAAAATTAGAGCTCAAGATTAGCCGTCTTTCGCTTTCTCCAAAGCCATATGCAATGACAGATGAAGGGACGGTGTATAGAATTATCGCAAGAGAATTCAAAAAGATGTTTGGAGTCAAATTGCTAAATGAACCTATGATAGCAGACAATCATAATACACGCATTCTGAAAAACATCCATAATTCATATCGCAGGTTGCGTCCATATATTGATGGCCACTCTTCTTATTATGAGGGACTCAAGAATGGTGACCTTCGTCATGTCTCAAAAAAGTGGATGCTTGAGAAAATCCTACATCAATTTCACGGTGACAGAATGCATCTACCGATAGTTGTGATAGTCAGGGTGAATGAGCTGGTTGGGAACGGGTTGGTGGCCGGACAATATATATCACCTGGGATGATAATCGGAGAATACAGTGGAGAGATTGTAAAGGTGTCTCCAAGGGCGACAAATGGTCTCATGGATAACACATATTTTGCACCCTATTCTACAGATGAGGTTCCCGGAAGCGAGATGTTTGTCATAGATGCAAGAAAGGCTGGAAATCCTACCCGGTTTATTAATCATTCAGATAATAATTCAAATGCTGTATGGGTGCCAGTCTTTGATGGAAAAAAATTTCGTTTAATAATTGCGGCTACAAAAGCCATCCCGAAATGCAAACAGATTCTTTTAAAGTATCGGCCTAGTTACTGGTTGAATCCACTCATCCCAAAGCCTGTTCATACTTCTTAATTTTTAATAGAGATAATAGAATTTAGACATTTAATAGATTTAGAATACATTTATTCTCATAGTATTGTTATACAAATTTGAGATTTAATTTAGACTATTTATATATGATACATAGTATAAACTATGCTAGAATAATCTTTAGCGCTAATTTATCTATTAGAAGATTGATAGATTTACTGTAAATTATTGCTAGGCGCGACTTTTTCAAGAAATAATGTCATTATTCTTCTCATTATAGCAATAATAGGTATTGGACTATCGATACTTTCATATCAGTACTCATCTTTTACGGCAAATGAAATTGCAAATATCTCATCACAAGATGTGAGGTCTAATGCAAGAATCGAGGTTTACCAATTATCACGCATTCTTGTAAGGAGTATGGAATCCATATCCAATAACTTGCAGGGTCTGAGCAATTCTGTTTCGCTGTTGGATATTGAAAATGATAATGTTCAAAGATTGTTTGATTCGGCACAATCATCAACTAAGGATTTGACAAATGGATACTATATGTTTGATATGAATGGCCAAATTATTTCTAAAACGAGTAACAAGTCTATTGAAGCAAGTTACTTTGGTATCCAGGCAAATACATCAGATATCTTTCTATCCCCAAATACACGTAATACGACGTACTATAGCAGCATAATTGACGTTAATAATCAATTTCCATTGCTATTCATCTCATATCCAGTTTTAAAAGATAAAGTTGCTACTAATAATAGTAATTCTCAATCCAACATGTCAAATTTTGAAGGAATAGTATTTACTACAATTGATTTATCTAAACTGGGAGAGTTCTTGCAGAAAGAATTGTCTCCTGAATTTGCAAGTAATGTTGGCTTAATTGATAAGAATGGTGTAATTTTGTATTCGCAAAATAGGAACGTAGTGGGAAAGAATTACCTTACACCTGAATTTCAGGATCTTATTCCACCAGAGATTAAAGATATCTACAACAATATCCTAACCACCTCATTGACTGGTGGTTCGGGTTTAAGAGATATCTCATTTAATGATAACATGACCACTATTGCATATCAGCCTATTACTCTGGACGGCGAATTCCTCTGGTCATTGTACATTAGTACTCCGCATAGTTTAGCATCTAATGTGGGCTACCTTATTAATCAACAGAAAAATTTCAGCACTATTGTAATAATCGTTGTTGGCTCCATGGCATTTGGTATTGCTTTTTTGATTCTGTCATGGAATAAGCGATTGGAAGGTGCAGTACAATCCAGAACAGTCCAGCTAAAAAAGACAAACGAATCCTTGACTGAATCAAATAGTTTGCTTGCCTCGGCGAACAAACAGCTGGAAATTCATGACAATATGCAAAAAGAGTTCATTAATGTGGCTGCACATGAGCTACGTACTCCGATAATGCCAATTCTTGGTGAAGCAGAATTAATAGAAAATGATATCAGTGATAATGAATTTGCAAGTGTGAGTAAGGAACAGATTTCATCGATAATTCGTAATGCGAAAAGACTTGACAGGTTAGCGGCAGATATTTTGGATGTCACAAATATTGAAGGAAAATCACTAAAATTGAACAAGAGCACTTTTGATATTGACGAAATTTTATCAGAACTGGTTACAGAATATTCGAGACACATTGAAAATGACCAATCAAAGACCAAGAAGGTCAGGATAGTATACGAACCAATTCATGTACAAATATTTGCAGACAGGTATAGAATCACACAGGTAATCTCGAATATAATCAACAATGCAATAAAATTTACGGAACACGGATCCATCACCATTGAAGGAACTATTCGCAACAGAGAGCTAACGATAAAGATTACCGATACCGGAAAGGGAATAGATAAGGAAATAGTCAATCGCTTATTTGATAAATTTGTCTCTCGCTCAGAGCAAGGGACCGGATTAGGACTATTTATCTCAAAAAACATAATGGAGTCACACGGAGGAACAATTACTGGATTTAATAATGAAAATGATTCTGGGGCAACATTTGTTTTTACTTTACCGTTGGATAATATTCCAAAGACTAACTAGTCAATATCTTTAACTTATCTAAGCCTACATACTATTGAGACGTCATTAACATTTGTACCTGTAATTTTTGTGTATAGCGCTCCGTTTACCTTGTTAAACAATGAATTACTATCATGATTTTTAAGATATTTTGGTATTGCCAGACCTTGGAGTGATATACGTTGTAACATATGTACATTTATTATTGCGCCGGCTGCCAATGAATTACCATCAATGCCATCAGTACCAAAACTAGTAATAGTAAAATCCACATTCGTATCTAGTTTTTTAAAGCGTAATGCTGCAGAAAGCACAGCTTCTTGATTCCTGCCCCCAATACCATTAACTTTGTTTTTTAAATCCACTGTAGTTTCACCACCAAAAACAAAAGCATATGGTGTAGAGATTGAGGGAAAATCATTTACAAGTCTGAATAGAAAATCGCCAAGATCCGTAGCTTTTCCTGTGAAACTTGAACCCAAATACATCGTTTTTATGCCTTTGTTTTCTAAAAATTGTTTAATGTTTTGACATGCTATAGTGTTATTTCCAATAATAACGTTATCAATATTAGAAAATATATGATTACCTGGTTTTGGAGTATCTCTGATATTTCCTGAAATGCCATCCGAAATAAAAGTTTTCAGTTTTTTAGACACGATTTTATTATTCCACATATGGTATTTTACAAGTACATTCTTGGTGTCTTGAAATGTTGTTAGATCCGGTACTGTGGGACCTGAAGCAATTACATCCATTTTATCTCCAACTACGTCAGACAGAATTAATGTCAATAGTCTAAACTTGCGATTGATAATTTCTGCGAGTCTTCCTCCCTTTACTTTTGAGAGATGTTTTCTAACTGTATTCATTTCATCTATTGTTGCTCCTGAGGAGAGCAGTTTTTTGGTTATATTTTGTTTGTCTGCCAAGCTTATGATTTCTACTGGTAAGGGCATAAGAGCAGAAGCTCCTCCTGATAAGAACATTATCACGAAATCATTTTTATTCACTTTTTTTAGAATTTCAACTATCCTTTTTGTGCCTAAAACTCCATTGGTATCTGGAATAGGATGAGATGCCAATGTAACTGAGCAGAACTTGTTTTTCTTCTTTATTCCGTATGGAACCGTGATATAACATGCCTTGACCTTCTCATTCTTCAGTATATTCAAAAATGCATCAGCCATTGATGCTGTTGCCTTCCCTGCCCCAATCAAGTAGATTGAGTCGAAATCCCCTAGTTCAAACCGTATCTTTTTTCCACTGTAATCAGTTATTATCAGATTGTTGCCCTTTACCACTACAGATTTTTTTATAATGGATGTGGGATTAACCGATTGCAAGCCTACTTCCATGGCATCGAGTGTTAGAGATAGCGAATCTGAGTAATTACTTTTTAGTATCTTTGATTTATTTTGTAATTTCAGATTCGTCATGAATTGACAAATTACTTTATGTTTTAAAAGAGTATAACCCTAGCGAGGGGGGTAACAGATAAATAAATATTTTGAATACAATCATTGCGTTTTAGATAATGGAATTATTACAATAAGACTAGGTGTTCTTGATAATTTTTCCAAGCGTACGGGGAGTTTGGCCATAATTTTGCTCAAAGAACTAATATGTGTACGACAGAAACGGTCTGTAAAGATTAATGAGGATTACACTGGTAATTAAAGGATAAATGGTTGCGGATCTTCGTTTGCGCGGATCAATTGGGAGAAGGGGATTAATGTATGTGACCTACTACGGAAAATCAAGAGCATTTATAGCGAATTATCGTTCTTGGAGGGAATACGACTCGGTTGGAAAGAGTGCGGAGGTCGCATCATCGATTATCAGTCATGAATCCATACATCTTGCGTTGAATAAGTTTTCGGTTCATGCTTCTGACAAACTAGATAATCTATTTGGTAGATCTAATTCATGGGAAGTTTATCCTCATGGGTTGGGGGACCTTAATAAGGTTAAAAAGGCAAAACGAAGAAACAGAAAAGTTCGGCACATTTCTGTAAATTAGACTAGGCAGGGCAAGACCGAGAGAAATAATAATGATTAAATTGGCTGCCGTAAATTTTGGAAGGTATGCCTCCGATTTACTTTACTCCACAAGATGCTAATAGAGTATTGCCTGAAGTAAAGAAACTATTTTCTAGCATTACGATTCAGAAAAATAAGGTAATTAAACTTCAGGAAGAATTACAACGATTGGTTAGTGATGGAACGAAATTTACTCCTTTTATAACTAAAAAGCAGGAGCTAAACAGGGCCGTCTCCAAATTATACGAAACTATAGCAGAATTGGAGAATAAAGGGGTAATGATAAAGAGTGTTGATGAAGGCCTTTTGGATTTCCCATCCTTGAGGTTTGATGAAGAAGTTTGGCTATGCTGGAAAGAAGGTGAGAATGAAATAAAGTTCTGGCACAGAAAGGACGAAGGTTTTATGGGAAGAAAACCCTTGGCAACAACTAATATAATCGACCGTTAGTTTCAGGAAGTAATATCTACCCTGCTTGATAAGTTACCAATCGATGGGAACTGATGGCTATATAGCAAGTCATTTTAAGTTATCGACATCCAAATGATTGGAATTTTCAATAGGAATGTTAAAGAAGCCTCACAAGATTTTAATGTTAATTTAAGTTTTATTGTTCTTTCTGATTTGAATTAGGGAAAAACTCTTTTTGATGTGTATAAATTTGTATATATACAAATATGTAGCATGTGATACATGTAAATTACTTATGAGTAGAACAATGCTCCATCTAATTAAATGCCAAGGGCATAGTCCAAGATTAGACACAATACTTGAGATAGAACAAGTTATTAAGAAAAAAAGATATTTTAATTCTAAGACGGCATTATTTATAAGTATGCATAATAAACTTCAATATAATACTCTCATTAGAACTGTGAAATATTTAGAGGATAGTAATAAAATTGATTTTAATGAAGACGGTTCAATAGCATGGATATTCCTAGACAAGAACAATAAGTCAATGCCTAGAACATTAAAGAAATCTACTTCATTACGTTAACTACCATAATGCTCGAACAAAATTAACTTGTGTGATATCCGAATAATACATCATATTCTTTATGGTTTAGGAAATCCAAGATTAGATATATTTTGGAATCCTCCGTATTTTCATCAAAACACTCTTTTCTCCATCTTAGCGAATCTAAGACATCCTCGACTTGATTTTTTAATCCCGGTTCTAAATTCTGATATATTTCCATAAATCTTTGATGTCTATTGATTCTAATCGACAATTAATCCAGCTCAGATTCAGAAGCTTAAAAGATTATTTCGAATATCTCTTCAATCTTACTTATCATATGTGAATTTCTCCTAAAAGTAACAGCAATTCTTGTTTGAGAAGCAATCTAAAGCCTTAAATCATGTTTTAAAACATCTTTTTATGGTAACTATCATAAATGCTTAAGGGTTTTATTTCAGACAGCAAGGATTTTAAATTTAATAAGATAAAAATTAAAACTGACAAGGACCCATTTGAAATTTTTAAGGAGATTTACCTCAATTATGAGAATTCATTCATTCTAGAATCTTTGACTGGACCAAAGGAACTTTCAGAATTTACTGTAATAGGATTTGAACCCGAATTTACTGTAAAATGTGATAAAGATAAATTTCAGATTTTTAGAAAGGGGAAAATAATCTCTGAAAAAAAAGTAAGGGACCCACTTGTCGAACTAAGAAAAATCTTGCCAAGCATGAATGAGAAAAGACTGCGATATATTGGAGGTGCAGTGGGGTACGTAAGTTACGATGCAATAAGATTCTGGGAACAGTTACCATCAAAACGATCAAATAATATGTTCCCTCTTTTGGAATTCGGAATTTATACAGACGGTGTGATTCATGATCGAAAAGACAAGGCGACTTATTATTTCCATGTTGGTAAAAAAACGAGACTTGCTGAACTGGAAAAACTTTTGAATTCGACACAAAAACATGTGGATAAATCCTTCTCTTTCTCAAAACCAGTCTCTGAAACAGCCAAGAGTCAATTTGTTTCCAAAGTAAAGAAGGCAAAGAATTACGTGTATGAAGGCGAGGTCTTTCAGGTGGTAATATCAAGAAAATTCATTTTTAAAGTCCGAGGAGATCCTATGATACTTTATGAGAGTCTAAGGAAATTAAATCCATCACCCTACATGTATTTCTTTAAGCGCAAAAAAAGATTTATTATAGGTTCAAGCCCAGAAATGCTTCTTCGAGTAATAAATAACAAAATTGAAACATTTCCTATCGCAGGAACAAGACCAATTACAGCCAAAGAGAGTGAAAATAGAAGATTGGAGAAGGAATTATTAAGTGACAAAAAGGAGCTGGCTGAACACACTATGTTGGTTGATTTAGCAAGAAACGATTTGGGAAGAGTATGTACTTTTGGTTCCGTTCAACCTAAAGAATTGATGATAGTTAAAAGATTCAGTCATGTTCAGCATATTGTATCGCATATTACAGGCGACCTTTATGGTAAATACGATTGTTTTGATGCATTTAGATCTTTGTTTCCTGCAGGGACCGTTTCAGGAGCGCCCAAAGTTAGAGCGATGGAAATAATATCCGAGCTAGAAGATTCCTCAAGGGGGCCGTACGCTGGAGCATTAGGATATTTTTCATTCAATAGGTGTTGTGATTTTGCAATTATTATAAGATCGTTATTCATAAACGGAAACAACGCCTATATTCAGGCTGGGGCGGGAATAGTAATGGACTCTATTCCTACAAATGAATACCATGAAACGGAGCACAAAGCTGGAGCTTTATTTTCTGCAATGAAAGAGACAAGAAAACAGTCGGAATAATTTATTCATAGTAAAATAAATAACTCTGTCATTTTTTTACCACTTGTTCATACTCAATCTACTTATACTTAGTTTAGTATCATTTTATGATAACAAATGTTGAACACGAAAAGCGTGTTAATGCTTGTAGTGCTGTCTGCAGGATTGTTGACAGTACTGACAGGAACAACCACATCACAGGTACAGTCAGCATTTGCTGAAGATGAAGATGAATGTAATGACAATGGCGACAACAATTGTAACGAAGAAAACCAAATAACACATCAGGAAAACAATTGTAAGATTGTAAATGAAATTGAAAATGATGATGACAGCGACAATAATTCAAATGGTGATAATGGTAACGGCGACATCACTTGCTGGAACTTTGCACAAAATGCTGCCAATGGCGATGCTATCCTCGATGAGGATGTTTTCGATCTAACAGGCTAAAAATATGTTGCTAAATGAATACTGAAAGTACCATCTACTTTTTTATTTTTGTTTTTATTGATTATACTTCCCTAAGTTTAGTATTATCAAATGGTTTTGAATTTAGCCAGTTGTATCTGAAGTAGTCTAAACACCATTCATGAAACAATTTATTGTTCTCTTTGTGCAAACTGTTAGAAAATGCTCCATTCATATCCGACTCTCCTTTAATGTTTGGAAACATCACTAGTGCCTTTTTTTCATTCAATACAACAGACACTCTTACTTCTTCTATCATTTTTCTCTGAACCAGTCCATTCTTCAATAATTCTGGAAAATTGATTTCGTTTAGAAAATCCTTACCTTTCTTCGGTATGGCCGCATTTTTTGGCAATATGTAATTAAATTTGATTTTGCGTTCTTTTACTATCTTTGCAGCTACCTCCATAAGATCCAATGGAACTTGCGGGATCATGCCATAAATATACTCCTCAGAATATCGATACATCTCCTTGATTTCTTCCATTACGGCAACAAAGCCCTGAATATAATGACTACTGTCCAATGATCCAATCCTTTGAACAAACTTCATAGGAAGATCAGCGAAATAATGATCTGAAAAATAATTCTTGTTTTTTGAAAGGAAATTGATAGATGGAATCTGAGTCATGATGGTATTCCCAAATGTAGTTAGAGAATACGAACCACTAGAATCCTTGCTTACTATTCCTGCTTCTACAAGTCTGTTAAAATTTCTATGGGCTTCTTGCATGGTTATACCCAGATGCTTTGCAATTAAGGTCAGGTTCATACTAGATGTTCTTAGTGCATTTATTATCTGAAGTCGTTGAGAATTAGATAGCTCTATGAAAGTCTTTTCAGAATCTTCGAAAACAGATCCAGCATCCTCCATGACTATATCAATTGTAACGATCTTTATAAGTTAATTTTCGAACTCCCGCCTTCATGGGGAAATCGAGGATGCTTTATTTATAATACATGTAGTAGAACCTTAGTAATCTGTATGTGGAGTTATTCTAGAGCTGGCGTAGATATCAGGAAAATACGAAGAATACAAGGTGATATTGGCAAAGTAGTTTCAACGACTCATTCTGCCATCGATAAGGATTGGAGCGTATGGTCTGGTTTTGGACATTATGCAGGACTGATTGAGTTTCAGTCTAAGGTTTTTGCTCTACACACTGATGGCGTTGGAACCAAAATCATTATCGCACAGCTGATGAAAAAATTTGATACAGTGGGTATTGATTGTGTTGCCATGAACGTAAATGATGTAATTTGCGTTGGAGCTATACCAATTGGTTTTTTGGATTATATTGCATTAAAAAAACCTGATAGTTACCTTGTTAGAGAGCTGGCAAAAGGACTAGCCAAAGGGGCTAAACAATCTAACGTCGCAATTGTAGGGGGAGAAACTGCAATACTTCCGGATCTTCTTAACGAAAAAGAGGAAAATACATTTGATCTAGTGGGTTCAGTGTTTGGAGTAGCTGATAAGAAGTCACTAGTCATGGGTAACAAGATTTCTCAAGGTGATATTATAATTGGACTTGAAAGTAATGGCCTGCATTCAAATGGTTACTCACTTGCTCGCAAGGTATTACTTTCAAAACACAAATTAAAAAATTCTCATAGATTTCTGGACTGTTCAATAGGTGAAGAACTTTTAAAGCCAACCAGAATATACGTCAAGCCCATACTTGAGTTACTCAAAAAATCAGATTCAATACATGGACTTGCGCATATAACCGGAGGTTCATTTGCCAAGCTCTCAAGACTGAATACCAAAGTCAATTATTATTTGGACAACCTTCCAGAACAAGAAAATATTTTCAGTCTTATTCAGCAGGCTGGTAAGATATCAGTTAAAGAAATGTATTCCACTTTTAATATGGGAATTGGATTTTGTATTGTTGTTTCAAAATCGGGTGTCAGTAATGTAGAAAAGATACTTGAAAAAAGCAACGTAAGGTACCATCAAATAGGATATATCACCAAAGGAAATGGGGTAGTTTCTATGACAAAGGAAGGAAGAAAATACGTTCTTACCCATTGAATATGTGTAAATTAGCTATTTGAAAAGTTAACAGGATTGTTCGGTCTCTGTTTCTGTTTCTGGTTGCTATTGCTAAGACGCAATGCCCGAGCCTATGAGGCGCCATCTGTCTGCAATTCTCCTGCTTATCGCCACTCTATTGTTGCTGACCATGCAAACTGGTTTCTTTAGCTTAATTTCCACCGTTTGATTCCTTACATGGGTAACTGTGCCAAGAGTAGCGGCAGTTCCAATGTTAAGACGCAATGATTCTTTCACTTTAATTGGATCGACTTTTACAAGCTCCTGTGTTCCTACCGCAGTTTCAAAAAGGTTTAGTTCTATAGTAACATCATAAATGTCTGGAGGAAGAGAACTTGGTAAACCTACGAGCGAACCTATCAGCGAATCACTCTTAACCAAATATGGATCCAACATCGTTCCTAGAGCTACCAGACCTCCAGGTTTTACAACTTGAACAATACCTGCTCCCGTGCCCAGTGAGGATATCTTTGATCTTATTGGTTCGTATTTTGCCTTCTTTTCGTCATATAATCCTGGGCGGATTTCGATTTCATCCCCTGTTTCAAAATCTCCCTGGATTAAGGATCCGCCAATTACTCCTCCTTTGACCTTACTTATTGGCATACCGGGTTTGTTAATATCAAATGATCTTAGAACATGCATTAGTGGTTCTGAATTTTTTGATCTTTCAGGAGTCTTAATTTTAGTTTGAATCGCCTCTATTAATGCATCAATATTTAATCTGTGTTGTGCGGATACTGGGATAATTGGTGCTGTATCTGCTACACTTCCTTTGACAAAACTCTTTATCTGTTTGTAATTTTCTATTGTTTCTTCATAAGATACCAAATCGACTTTATTTTGAACCAAAACAATTTGTTTTATACCTAGGGTTTGAAGAGCTAA
>DASQWJ010000053.1:0-2089 GCA_035640315.1 Nitrososphaeraceae archaeon | reverse complement strand
TGCTTGGATACTATGATAATTATTATTAGGTTCAGTGGCTGACAAGCTAGATATTTCCAATATGCCTTTCATTTCCTTATATTCCTCTTTACATCAATTACAGTCCTCGTGGAAAAAATCCATATGAACAGTACATTTTGTCATAACCTATTCAAAATATATTATTTCATACTTAATCTGGACTGAAAAGAAATATTACATATTAATTAAATAGTTTTTAGGTGAGCGAATAAAATAATCATTAGTATTTGAACACACGTGCTAGAAGCTATCTGATGTACTCTTCTTTTACATTATTTCCATATTTCAGAAGCAGTTTATTCACTTTAGGATCAATAATAAAATTGCAATATGGAGCATTTTGATTGTTTTCATAGTAATTTTTGTGATAATCCTCTGCGACATAAAAATTTCTAAAAGGAGTAATTTCTGTCACAATAGGATCTTTGTAAACACCTTCTTTTTCAAGCTCCTTTTTTGATTTCTCAGCAATCTCTTTTTGTTTTTGGTTATGATAAAATATTGCAGATCGGTATTGTGTGCCAACATCATTGCCTTGTCTATTAAGAGTAGTGGGGTTGTGTGTATGCCAGAAAATATCAAGTATTTTTTCAAAAGGTATAACTTTCGAATCAAATTCTATCTGAATTGATTCTGCATGCCCGGTTTTCCCAGTGCATACTTGATCATACGAAGGATTTTTCACTATTCCTCCTGCATAGCCAGGGAGAACAGATTTGATACCTTTGAGTCTTTTAAAGATCGCTTCACTGCACCAGAAACATCCGTTGGCGACTGTTGCGATTTCAGTATTATTATTCATGAATTATTTTTGGCAACTCCTTTCCCTTTGGGATAAAACGCATAGATAATGAATTGACACATTCCCGAGTGTTTTTATCTGTCAAATGTTCTCCGAGAAATTCATGCCCTAGATGCGCACCACAATTTTCACATTGTATTTCTGTTCTTATTCCATCAGGATCAGGTATACGTTTTATTGCATTTTGGAAGCTTTCATCAAAGCTTGGCCATCCACATCCTGCATCATACTTGCTTTTGGATGAAAATAGAGGCGCATTGCACCTTCGACAGATAAATGTTCCATCTTCGTAAAAATTGTCATACTTGCCACTGAAAGGAGCTTCCGTTGCTTTATCCACAATGATTCTCTCTTCTTCTGGTGTTAGCTTATTGTAATTCATACTTTATAACTTCCCATACTTTATAACTTCCTCAGTAGAAGATTTTGAATCTTTGAGCATATAAGCTTATATAACTTTCTTTGTGCTATTAATGATTCAAAGTTATTCTCATTTGAAGTCTTTATCTCGAACGGTTTCGAAGGACTGTCTATACATACTTTATTTTAATTTATTCCCTAACCAGTTATCGCTCATTCCATAATGGTGTTGGTAACCTTTTTCCTGTAGCCTAAGTAGTTTAGAAGAAAAGTTAGGCCACCTGCAATCAAGCCTATCACTAATGCCGCCGCGAATACAGATATGGGTATGATAAATTGTTCCATTATCTGAGTATTTGGTTTTAGTTTTGTAATATTTCCTCCGCTAAGAATTGTTTCAATAACACCAGATCCTATTAATCCAGCAGATGCAATAGTCAAGGTTACAGTTGCTCCTCCAATATTCATACCAAGGAGATGGATCCATGCTAATACTGATCTAAAGCCTTGTATTCCTTTATGCATATTAACCTCAAAGTGATTGTAGAATACTGCCGTGGTGGCAATAGCTACAATCAAAATCATATAGAATATGTATCCAAGAAAGATCCATTTGGCAGGACCTTCGAAAGATAATGATAAGAATTGTATTATGTTAATATTTGAGGATAAAACTAATTGTATGGAGATGAAAAGTACTGTAAGCAAAGTAATTAGAGCTCCTTGAATTATAGCTGATTGCAAGAATCTGTTAGCCCATAATGCAGATGGGAAAGTGTTAGTTACCGATCCTCTTTCTTCTTTCCTTCCATTTTTTATATCATTAGAATGGCCTATTGTTTTTGTAGTTGCTGAACTCTGTCCTGTGGGCCTGATTACCCTCTTAAAATGCAAATTTTTCACCCC
>DASQWJ010000052.1:0-4857 GCA_035640315.1 Nitrososphaeraceae archaeon | reverse complement strand
CAAAAACTTCGGGTTATAAGCGAAACCCATTGTAATAATATATTGCTACCCAAAGTTAACATAATTATGTACAATAATACACAGTTTGGAAGAGTATGAATTAAACGGCTCATGAAATATATAATATCGATTCGACAAGTTTTTGACTAACATTCTTGAAAAATTACATTTCTAAGTATCTACCTCTTATTTGACATTGACCATGGGTTTTACTGACCTTTATCTAACTAATAGAAAATAGTTGCTCGGTTTTAATCCCTTAATTATAGCATAATGGTAGCCGAAATTTTTGAGCATGTCAAAAGAATTATTAGCCTGTTTACATATTTTTTACACAAAATGTACAGTGGCGAATTGGAAGTTCAAGCCAAACGAAAAGCGTTGGCAGTTTTACATGATGAAATTAATAGAATTTTAAACTCAGCTAGGGACTTGTCAGCACTTGCTGCTTCTCTGGTCAAGGGAGATGATAAAGATATTCATACCTGCATAGAACGCATGAGAAATGCTGAAGAAGAAGTAGAGAACCTACGTAGGAAGATTACGCGTGAAGTTGCTGAAATAGGAAGCCTTATGGTTTACAGGGAGGATATCCTTAGAACTGCTTACATAATGGATGATATTGCAGGCTATATAAGTGGAATTGCATTTAGACTTGCAAATATGAAAATTTCTTCTTTAAAGAAAGGAAAATTTGATGAAGATCTTAAGCAATTAATAGGTATGGTCGTGGATGCAATTTTCAAGTTAAATGAGATGGCACGTGCATTAAGCATAAATCCAGCGAGTACAATTGAACTTGCCCACGAAGTTCAAAAATTAGAACGTCGAGTTGATGCCAAATATAGAGCCATCATTATAAAGGCACTTAATGAAATCACTTCTACAAAGGATCTATTACTCTTAAAGGATGCAATAGATGGAATTGAAGGCATGGCAGATAAATGTCAGGAAGCATCTGATTCATTTACTATTCTTGCATTGAGTATGTAATGAGTCCTGTTATTGGAAAATTGGTAGAAAACAGAATAGTTGTATGGAGCATACACGACTCCCGTGCACTGTTCGGAGATGGCTATTATGGCAAGCCACTAGGGATTCAAAAGCCAAGAGGAAGTCAATTTGATACTCCTTTGATTTTAGATTTGATAGAGGGGTGTTACCTTGTTCAGACACATAAATTAAAAGTAACTCATGTTAACGGCAAACGGATATTATTTAGAGATATTAAGGCAATTTGCAGAAGAGAATATGTTGATTTTGATACAAAGTACCTAGTTTTTCAGAGTTTGAGAGATAAGGGATATATAGTATCCCCAGGGATCAAATTTGGCTGCGATTTTGCAGTATATGAACATGGACCGGGGATTGATCACGCTCCATATTTGGTTCAAGTATTTAAACCGACAGATCACATGACGGCGACCGGAATTGTACTTTCAGGCAGGTTGGCCACAACAGTCAAGAAGCAGTTTATATTAGCAATCCCAAAAATCAAAGGGAAAAAGGTTGATTTTATAAGCTTTGATTGGTGGCGAGCCTAGTCAATGATCTCCGTTTAGGTGTTTGGAAGAGGTACCGTTGTTGATTGTTGATTGTTCAATTGTGGTCTTTTTTGATCAGGCAAATCAAACTTCACAAAGTTTTCTCCAGAAATTGTCAAGCGAGTAGAAAATTTATTAGAACTCTGCTCCAGCCACCCTTTGTATCTAATTGAGTTTTTGATGATGTCAGTAATACTGGGTTTTTTTTCATCCACCTCTTCATAACACGATAAAATTTCACCGTATTTAACTTCTGTTTGTTTATTAAACTTTGTAATATAATATACAAATACGGCAGTCTTTTCATAATGATTAGTTGGTTTTTTTTCTCGATAAAACTCTCTTAAGCCTATTTTAGTTTCATTTGATTTTAAATCTGCAGGGATAGGCGGCAGAGAAACAGATTGTTTTGTTGTACGTTTGTTATTGTTATATGCTCTAGTTAATTCAGGTTTAGGTATATCAAATTTTTTTTCATTATTTTGTTGTATTAATGTTGGAGCATTGTTGGTAGTAAGACTGTTTTCGATTCCTCGTGATATAACATCCCTTATTGCAGATTTGAAGATCTCCTCGAATTTATCTAGGTGTTTGTCTACGAAGTTCGCTTTACCTTCTAGCTCAACTACGCCTTCTTTAATATTGATTTTGAATTTTGCTTCTGGAACGCTCAACGATAATATTCGATAGTTAGTTTTTAATTAAGTTGTCGGTACAATACCGTAATTAAAGAGTAAAAAATGGTTAAAACAGGATTTAATATATCAATATTTCCATTAAGCCTTGTATATAGTAAGCTATCTGTATACAATGTCGAACATACATGATAAGAAGTCAGCCCATCATTATCACTAACAATATGAATTCTACGAAGTGGATTGATTTTAATAGTTCTCTTCCAACAAAAAATGATTTTTCATCGCTTACCAATTAACTGCATTTGTTGGAATACCTTTTATCACATTATAAAGTAAAATTGATATTAACATAATATGTCAATGTAAGATCTTTTTGTGGCATTTGTATATATCTAATTTCTCTGAATTATCTGTAAAAGGTCGATATTTCTACCTTTAACACTTATACAACCTCTATTTGTGATAAGTTTTGGACTATTGTATAGGATTAAATTGTAACTATAATAGGGTTTATGCTCAATAGGAAGAGAACCAACTCCTAGTGCTTCACAATCAATCCCGTTTTGTTTCATTTCTTCTGCTAATCTTTCATTCAAATTAATTCGTCTAACAGCAATTTCAGATTCCTCGTCCTCAGATATATCTTCACCATTCACTATGGATTGATAATGTTTCTGCCCGAGTTTGTCTTTTTCATTGCTCATATTAGACCTTAATAATGCCACTCAAATAAATACTAAGACTACAAATAGTTGAAGGTGAATAACATCCGGTGGGTACATTTGAATGGCATATTGATAACAAAATTAACTTTAGAATATTAAGAACATAACTGAAACCGCAGAAAATCATTATATACCTACTGGAATAGGATAGAATCAATTGACGACACTTGTAGTAGATAATCTTTCACCATTTACGCCAAATATATTAGATTGTTTGGATAAACTTGGAGCAATATATATCTGCAAGAGGTTTTCTGAAATAGATAACAGTAGCAATAATAATGATATAAATAATCGTTACGATAAAGTAATACTATCTGGACGACGAAAGAATAGTAAAGAGATCAACATTATAAATTCGAAGATAATAAAATATTGTTTTGAATATGATACTCCTATATTGGGAATCTGTTATGGTGCAGAAATAATGGCATTAACATTAGGAGGAGCAATTTATAGAATGAATGGAAATATCAAAGGTACAATAGCCGTAACAGTATTAAAACCAAGTCATCTGATTCCTAGTAGAAAGTCAGTTAATGTTTATGAAAGTCATAGATATTGTGTGTCAAGACTGCCTCAGGACTTTGATTCTATTGCAAGTTCCCATTACTGTAAATATGAAGTTTTTTCTCATAAAAAAAAGAAGATTTTTGGTACACAATTTCATCCTGAAAAAAGCGGTGAGGATGGCTTTACATTACTGTCAAACTTCCTAACATTATAGCATTAGTAAAGAGTGATAAGAATGATTTTTATTTCCATGAAGTTTATATAAGTATCCTTGCAGTCTCAACCAGAACATTCCATTACCTTACCATTAGTTAGCGAGAAGGAGGAAAACATTTGTCTTCCTTTGGTAATTAATGTGGTTACAAAATATTGGGGTGAAGAGATTCCGTTAGAAGAAACAATAGAGATAGCCAAGAAATATCCTAGAATGAAAGGTTCCATAATGATGGAGGGAATTGAACTTGCTGAAAGACATGGCTTTGCTTCATATATTTACAAAGGTTCAATAAAAGATCTTAGAAAGAGAATAGATCAGGGGATTCCTCCCATTGTCATTCTTCCTGGTATTCGTGAAACTGTGCAACATGCAACCATTATATCTGGTTATAATTCCGAGGAACGCAGAATTCTTACTTATCTTCCAGAACCTGATACAGTGGGCGCAATTCCTGAACTGAAATTCGAAAACGAGTGGAAACAAGACGATTTCATCACAATAATACTCGTTCCAAAAGATATGGAAGATCTCTTTAAAGGTGAAAATCTCAAATTCAAAGATTCAAACAGGATCTGTTTTGAAGCAGAAAAATTGCGTCAGCAAGGAAAAATTCAGGAGGCTATGAAGAAATTGCATAACGCAATAGAATTGGGCAATGAAAATCCTCAAATTTGGTGCCTATTAGCAGGTATATATAATGAGCTTAATTTGGAAGAAGCATTAGTTTGCTACGAAAAAACAATTAAGCTTAATCCAAAGTATTACCTTGCTTATCGTGGTCTTGGAAACTATTATTTGAAAAAAAAAGATTATTCTCTTGCCGAATCATACTATACAAAAGCAATTGATATCAATCCTTTCCGGTTTGGGCCAATATACAAGAATCGTGCTCTTGTAAGATTACAAGTCAACAATAATTCTGGCGCTAAACAAGATTTGATTAAGTACCTTGAACAGATCCCAAATACAGCAGACAGAAAGAGTATTGAAGATGCTATAAGCCAGCTTTAAAGATTATATTACAACATCATTTTCCAAAAGTGCTGCTCATTCTTTATATCAATATTATCAGCAAGCAGGGCAGTTGTATCATATATATCCAGTAGTCGTTAAGTAACCTGATCCGTGATTCTCGATCTACCTTGTAGAAAGAAATCAGCGGCAATAGATAGTTACTATTTGAGGTAGCAATAATAAAATTTTTTGCATATATATTAAGA
>DASQWJ010000051.1:0-5536 GCA_035640315.1 Nitrososphaeraceae archaeon | reverse complement strand
TTTGTGTAGATGGTGGGATTTGTCCTTGACTTTGATTTGATGAACTAGATGATGAACTTAAAATCTCAATAGTGGTGAATAAAGCTAGTGTATTGCCCTTATTCAGAATATTCCCAACGAGATTTGGATTACCACCTATGTAATTAATAGCAAGATCATTGATATTTACAGTGATATCACCTATTACATTTGCGCCCAAATTAAAAGAATCAGACTTGGCCTTATTGTTATCCAAATATTGTATCGATACTTTGAAGGATACAGCGCTATTGATCAAGGATTTCGAAGCAAAGACTTTGGTCTGAAATTGCTCTGTAGTAAGTGGGTCTATTTTATTTAAGTTCCATTTTGAATCGCCAATGATCTTTATTGAGCTTGACTCTGAATCAAGGGAGACCACAGCATCTATGATTGGATTATCATTGGTGTTGGTGATGTTGAACCTTAATTCATCTACTCTGCCTGCAATCAGGGAAACTGTGTTCTTATTTGAGGTTGTATCTAGACCAGTATCAATACTGGATGTGTTATTACTTTGAACATCGTTTGGAATAAGAGAATTCTCATCAGAAATGAATTCACTAACTTGGGTTATAGGATATGTTAGATTTTGTCTTTTCGTCCCATAGTTATCAGCACTAACCAACCCATATTCTCCATTATTCTGGTTAAGATTGTCTGATGAAGCAGGCGTGTTGCTAGCTGTCTTAGAAGTTGTAAGCGAAGAGGAAAGAGTCAATCCAGATTGCGGAGAAGAAGGCAGGATATGAACTCCCATTGATTTATCTAATGTTTTTTTGTACCCATATGCATTATTGTATGATATCCTAAGATCAATATTTTCAAGGATGCTGCCTACAGAATTGCTAGCAAATATCACAGGATTTATCTGAATACTTTCGCCAGCTGGAATTGTGCCCACATTAAATGTTGTAGTTCCCGCACTGATCAAGGGAATTGCAGTAGTTTGTTGTACTGTAGTTGAGGAACTATTACCATTATTACTAGATGCCGGGATCAGATTACCATTTTCGAATTGATCCTGTTGATTTCTGGAAGTAACTTCAACTATAACACCGGTCGCTGCTGCAGAACCCTCATTCTTAACAAGAGTTCGTACAATGTTAGGTTCCCCTGGAACCAAACTTACCACGTTTGGAATAATCGAATTCTTATCCGGAAATGTCTGATTGACAAAAGTAGAGGATTCGGAGGATGAAAACGAAAGAGTATCTAAAATTACCTTACCACTAAGCATAAAAGGGACTCTTATTGTTCGATCTCTCATATTTTCTTCGTCCTTCTCTGCTATGTTAAAATAATCAATGTTCAGCGCGGCGATATATTCCGTACCTACTTGAGTATTCTTTGAGATATTTACTGGGAAATATAGGGTAAATGTTTGGCCCGCTTCTACAAGACCATTATAGCTAGCTAATGAAGTATCATTATCGATATTCTTTGGGGTAATGTTTGATGAAAACCCAGATGGAAAATCAAGTGATGCTCTTATACTCGTGACATCTGAAAAGCCTCGGTTAATAAGTACTATCGCTAGTACAGAATCTCCTTCTCCTGGTCCAACCTCTTGTTTTGTTACAGGTGGAATATCCTGGGTCGATGATGAATCTGAAGAAGTTGCGGCAATTACCGATCCCTGAGCAGTCTGATCAGTGAAAAAGGAATCTATAAATGCAAATTTAGTAGGGCCCTCATTTTCGTCATCCTCATCATTCTCATCACTAGATGAGCTAACTGCAGGAGCAGTTACGGTGTTTGTAATTATGATAGGAGGTTGTGGTTCTTGCTCTGGAGGTTCCTCCATAGGAGGTTCTTCAGGGGGTTTTTCTTCTGGAGGTTCCTCCATAGGAGGTTCTTCAGGGGGTTTTTCTTCTTCTTTTGGTGGATTTTGTTCTTCATTTATAGGAGGTTCTTCTTCTTTAGTATCATCCTGTTTTGGAGAATCTTGTACATCTGATTTTTCTGATGATCCATTATCCTCACTATTAGAATTCTTTTCAGATTTTTTTTCCTCGTCAGTACTATCGGACGAAACTTCTTTGTTCTTATTATCTTTATTCTGCTCTGAATTGGCTAATACCGAGGAAATAAATGTGGAATATGGACTTAGAATACTACCGTTTAGAAACAAGCTTACGCATGCCAATACGAGAAAAATTTTTAGACAATGAGCAGAATAAATGAAATTATACTTGTTATTGAAGATCATTTTAAGCCCCAAAGTTTTTTACTTGTTTTTCGATTCTTCCGTCTTTGATATGTATGGACCTTTCTGTGTTTGCTGCCAATTCATGATTGTGGGTTACCATAACTATCGTACGTCTAAATTTGTTTGATAGTAGCTTTAACAATCCAAAAACATCTGCGCCTGTTTTCGTATCCAGATTTCCTGTTGGTTCGTCTGCAAGTATGATAGCTGGATTGTTCATTAGTGATCTTGCTATGGCGACCCTTTGTTGCTCTCCGCCACTCAAGTTAGAAGGTTTTGATTTTAGTTTGGACTTTAATCCCAAGAAATTTAGTAATTTTGTTGCTCTCATCCTTCTTTCAGACTTGTTCATTCCTCCAATTATTGCTGGAAATTCTACATTTTTTAGCACATTTGTCCTATTGATTAAATTATAAGATTGAAAAATGAATCCGATGGATTTGTTTCTTATCATTGCCGCCTGAGTATCATTCATTGAAAAGATATCAATTCCATTGATAAAGACCTGACCGCTGCTTGGCCTTTCTAATGCGCCCAGCATATTAAGTAGAGTACTTTTCCCACTACCTGATGGACCAACAATCGACACAAATTCTCCTTTTCGAACACCAAATGAAATATTTGCAACTCCTATCACTCTACCGGCTTGTGAATCCCAGAATTTGTAGAGATTCCTTACTTCCAGAGCCATCGAATCATTGCCATGATTTGATTTGGTTGAATTATCATTCTCATGTGATGAGTTCATTCAATATTTTGCAATTAATATTGGGAAATATTAAAGTAAATAGGGCAATAAGACGCCAAATTTTACCACTTTTGATAGTCAATGTGTCCAATATCAGCAGTTCATATATATAAAATGGATAAAAAATGACCCTAATGAGAAGGGCTAACTAGAGATTATTAGGTAGAATTATCTGATCATTTCA
Organism: Nitrososphaeraceae archaeon; assembly: GCA_035640315.1. Classification (GTDB taxonomy): domain Archaea; phylum Thermoproteota; class Nitrososphaeria; order Nitrososphaerales; family Nitrososphaeraceae; genus TA-21. The sequence continues at coordinate 2,374 of DASQWJ010000051.1, read as the reverse complement.
ACGCCAAATAATATTTATGTAATTTCTGTCATGAATATATCTTACAGTTAATATTTTACCCACGAACTAGACAACATCCTTTTATAAATGGTTGCTATTGATAACCACATTTCATGCAACAGCCTATCTTAGACAAGATTGACCTAAAGATAATTCAAGTACTTGCCAAGGATTGCAGAGTTTCATATAGAAATATTGGTTCTGTTGTAGGTCTTACGACAAAAAGTGTTAGAACAAGGGTGATGAAAATGGTATCTAATGGTGTAATTGAAAAGTTTTTTGTATACATTAATCCTGCAGTACTCGGTTATGGGACTGAATGTATTCTGAAGATGCGATTTAATGAATTAACAGAAAATATCATAGACCGTCTAAACCTTTTAGGAGATCTTTTCTTGCATGTTAGACAAATCGGAGGAACTTCTGTATTTTCGTTAGTAGTAAAAACTGGATCTGAGGATAAAATTCCTCTTTTGATTGATTCACTGAAACCTGCCATCATGCAGAGCATGTTTGTAAGTCGACCCTTTGTACAGAAAGGACCAAAGGAATTAGATTTTAAGATTATAAAATGCTTGTTACCAAATCCGCGTATGCATATTTCTGAAATTGCAAAAATGCTTTCAATATCTGCAAAAACCGTCAGCAGAAGATTGGACAACATGAAAAACAATAATGTAGTGCAATTTTCAGTACTAGTTAATCCTGCGTCTACTAGAGGTTATATTCAGTTTGTTATCGTGATATCAGTTAAGGAAACACTCTATCAGTATGTTCTTGAATCAATTTATCGTGAACTATCAGGAAATCTTCTTCTCCAAGCTCCTGTAACAAGTCCTGACAATCTGATAGTATTGATAATGTTCAGTCAGGATATATTTACCGTAGACTCAATCCTAAGGAAGGTTGAATCATTTGATGGAGTAAAAACAGCAGAACTTGATATCCTAACTGGAATAACCCTCTCACAGGACTGGATGGTTAACGAAATTGAACGTAGATTGATCAAAATAGAGCAGATAAATAACAAGAAATCAACTAAAAGTAAGGAACGAATTTTCAATTAAGAAAACCGCTTCGAAGATTTCTAACTCTTTACTTTGTATCTCATTAGATTGTTGAAGCAAGGAATAACATACTGATTTAATTTTGGTGGTGTTAGAGAGGCCAGTGTAAACTCTGTAATGTTTACAAATATTCAGTAACAATTTCAATTAGAAACATCAGGAAAAGTTTCCTTCATCCAACAGTTATAGCATACCTCCAAATCTAGTTGAAATACTTCCTTTTCGTTTTTGTTACATACATCACATAAGTCTTTCATTGATAGAATCGAGTTATTACGTATAATATTTCATAGTTATCAAATATTTTTTGTCTCTGTGTCAACGATACTCATCAAATATTTTGATTATGTAACTCATTTAACCTTAATGTGGATGTGTCAACAGATATTTTTATTCTAATTTGATATCTTGACCTCTTAGTGGTATCTTTATTACAACTGAGTCTGAATTTTATTCATTAATTTCCTGTTCATCAATTTCCTGAGGTTTCGGTAGACGTTTTTGCTCTATTACTAGCTCTTCATGTGCAAGTTGAATGTGGTCTTGTTTTGTGTCGTTTAATTTTAATCTAACTCCTTCTGCTGGCATATTCCGACAGACCCGAAAGATGTACACGATGTAGTATCAATGCAAAAAAACTGGATTACTAAGAAGACGAAGATAGAAGTTCCTGTCTCTTCTACGAAAGGGTTTTTGTCAATGATCAAGAACTAAGATCTGGTGTTGATGAAGCCGTAACAGAGATTAAAGACAGGATACTTCATATAGTTTTCTATTGAACATCATAAGGAAAATAACATAATATTTGATTGGGTACCATTATTTGGTACTGAATCAGAGATGCAAACAGAATTTCCTCTATATGCCAAAGAATTGGTTATCTCTAAAAGAAAAGTCGTGGTAGTAAGTAGTAAGGTAATAATTCGGAAGAGACAGATTACAAAGAAGCAATATATAGTTAATAATAAATAATAACCATGACTGCTAAGACTATGTGATATAAACATGCAAACAGGTTGATGCGGACAAGAAAGTTGGTTTCATAGACACCGCTCGATAAAGAAAAAGGGAAACTCAATAACACAAGAACTTCGTTTAATATTCAAATCAAGCCCAGACAATGCTTTAATAGTATATTGCCGCAAATGCTTTATGTCTACTAACACTGTTCATTTACATCTTGTACTTACAGCAAGTCCGGAGAAAATTTATCGTGCTTTTCTCGATCCAGATGCCATGTCCAAATGGTTACCACCCAATGGATTTACCTGTAAGGTTCATCACATGCAGACAAAGGTAGGAGGGAA
>DASQWJ010000050.1:0-13376 GCA_035640315.1 Nitrososphaeraceae archaeon | reverse complement strand
TAGTTGAAGCAACTGACTGGAAGATTATTCCACTGGAGAATCTTATCGCCAAACTTCAGAAGACCGGAACAAAAATCTACACTACAACAAGAAATTCTGAAGAAATTAAAACAATGTTCTCTGTTTTAGAACTTGGTGTTGATGGAGTGATATTGGAAACAGATGATGTAAATCAAGTTGAAAATTCGCACGACTTGCTTGATAATCCTAGTTTCAAGTTAGAATATGCAAAAATCCTGGAATTAAAGGACGTTGGAATGGGCGAGAGAGTATGTGTAGATACCGTATCGATGATGAACATAGGCGAAGGAATGCTTATTGGCAGTAGATCTAATTTCATGTTTTTAGTACACAATGAATCAGTAGGCTCATCATTTACTTCACCCAGGCCATTTAGGGTAAATGCAGGAGCTGTTTACTGTTATACCTCTATGTCTGATGGAACTACAAAATATTTGTCCGAGCTTGAAGCCGGCGTTGAAATTCTCGTTGTTAGTAAAGATGGAACCAGTAGAAAATCAACTGTTGGGAGATCCAAGATTGAATCTAGACCAATGAAGTTGATAAAGGCTCAGATAAATGATTCAAGTGGAACCGTAATTTTGCAAAATGCTGAAACAATTAGATTAATTTCAAAGAACAATAAGCTTTTATCTGTAACTGATTTAAAAGTCGGAGATGAGGTCTTGGCTTATACCAAATCATCTTCTGGCAGACATTTTGGTATGCCAGTAGATGAATTTATTCTGGAAAAGTAAATTAGTACATCCTTAGTATCTATAAATAAGAGAAGAAATTCCCAATCATTCTAAATCTTACTCTGTTTGAGTACGAGAATAAATACGATATCGTGGGGCACAATTCTTCTTCGTCCTTAGTCTGCAGATTGCTTAGATCTGTGTAGACTAGATGTAATGTGAGCGCGAATTATTTTACCGTAAGTCGAACAATTATCCTTGACCTTTCAGTAATCTGTCGGATTTATCGTCCTGGCAATCATTCTAAACCTCGCACCAGCTAACTGACATATTTTGCAATCATTTAGGTTTTCATATTTACTAAATAGTCATAATTTTCAATTGTTATTATTCTCAAATATACTGGTTCAAGATTCTTAATCTAATGAGACATGTTTACCATGAGTATTTGTCGATGTTACCAGATAATTACAATCAATTTAATTTATCATCATGTTTATTTTTTTTAAGTATGAGGAATATGGGCTCATTATAGAACAAAACATAATTCCAATGTTACTTGAATTACAAAATTCCATTATACAGGGGGATTGCAGAAAAGTACTCTCAGAGTTATCTTCAAATTATATCCAACTTACAATAACTTCTCCTCCATACAGGAACGCTATTGACTATGAGGCACATATTGAGAAAAATGGATATTATCGAGGAAAAACGAAAAAGGAAACGGGAGAATATCTTGAAGAAATGGTCCAAATCTTTAACGAATACATATACAGGGTAACTAAAGATGGAGGTTACTGTTGTGTAGTAATAGGGAATGAAGTTGTAAATGGAACAATTATTCCACTACCACACATGCTACTTTCTAAATTAGTAGAACCCTTCGGAAACTGGAATCTTCATGAGGAGATTATATGGCACAAAGTAACAGGAGGCACCAATAGATATGGATCTTTCGTAATTAATCCGTATCCCAAATATTTCAGAGCCAATATTATGCATGAATTCATACTTGTCTTGAGAAAGGGAGATGTAAGTAGCGGAAGAACAAACAGACATGAAATACTTCCGGCAAAGCATGAAGAATTTACAAAAGAAATAGCGAATTCCATTTGGCATATTGCGCCTGTTCCTCCAGGACATATCGAACATCCGTGTCCATTTCCGGAAGAGATTCCATATCGCCTAATGAAGCTATATTCTTACGAAGGCGACTTCGTGCTCGATCCTTTCAACGGCAGTGGACAAACAACAAAGGTGGCACATAATTTTGGCAGACGATACATTGGCATAGATTTAATGAATGAGTACGTCTCATTGGCTAAACAGAGAATTGATAAAGAATCGATACACATAAGGCCGGATGCCTTGATAGCAAAATGGCAAAAAGTACGATCCCACTATCTCACAAACTAGCAGTCTATTATAACAAACTACCTAAAATTAAATTGGCCCATTTAGATTGGAAACCTAGTTCTATCCCTCATATTTGTCAAAGTAATTACCCAAACCAAAATTCAAGTCTCAATAAATCCCATCATCGTATTAGTTATTCCGAGCATCTTTGTTCTCATGCCTCAAAACTGGATGTTGTCTACTGTTTTTTAATTAATGCTTAACATGAATTACAGCCTCACCTTTTATAGATTTTCTAAGAGAAGGAAACTAACGAATTGCATCATTCAGAGTATCCCAGACTTATCGTAATATCCATCTTTCCAATAGTTTTCCTAGTCTTATCAGGTCATGCTAACGCTACTCCAGAAAATAATAATATCAATATTATTTCTCCGTCAAACAACAGTCAGGTTCAAACGGGCAATTTGACAATTACTGGAACCGCTGTATATGATTCTAGCCAACCATGCGCTCTCTATGCTACTTGGAATAATTCACAATCATTACGACATCCAGTGAATATTTTAAGCGATGGGAAAAATTATTCGATGTGGAAATTCACTTTTGATCCAAAGTCTCACGAAATAATCGAAGGTCCAAACATTCTCACTGCAATTCTGACGTGTATGAATTTACAGTCCGATAATTTAACAATGTTTTCTTCAATAAATGTAAATGGTCTTAAAAAATTGGATAAAGAAAATGGCTCATCTGACATGGGATCAGAATACTCAGACATGGCTCCAACTACTAGCCAAAATAATACGCAAAAATATAGTGATGTTTTTTCAAGTAGTAACTTTGAATTAGCAATACCATATACAAAGGAAAATGAAACAAAATATGATTATCCGATAACTAATGAATTTGAAAGAATTAATAGAACTAGTATAGACAGCACAATACAAAATAATAAGAGCCTAACAAATGTCGCACCTCCATCAATCCTAGAAATTGAATCAAATCAAAACTCAAACAAAGTCTTGTCAGATTCTAATGAAACTCGAGTTGTGGCTGATGCAGGATTAGATCAGACAGTATTCGAAGGCACTTCAGTTATCCTCAATGGAAGTAACAGCAAGAGCAACAACAGTGTGATCTTGTCGTATGAATGGAAACAAATTCCCAATCCCAATATTACGTTAGGTGGTGCAAATACAATGGTATGGTCGTTTATTGCACCATATGTTTCAACAGATACTACATTAACATTTGAACTAATTGTTACGGACAATAAAGGAATAACTTCAACAGATGTGGTCAACATCAATGTTAGAGATGGTAATAAAACTGCCAGCGAGGCTGAGATAACTGATGGATTATTGGAAAATGAAACTAATAAAAGTAAAACTGAAACTTCTCTAGAACCTAGAAATCTCATAATTCAAACTCTAGTAGGCGAAAATCCTGTTTCTAGAGGCGAGGAACAAGTCATCAAGATTGATTTAGTTGATTCTAACTCTGATGATAGAATCAACAATGCTGCAATAACAGGTCAAATATTAGACCCGTCAGAAAAAATCATCAAAGAGTTCTCAGAAGACAATGACACGTTAGAATTATCACTAAAAATACCAGAGAACTCAAAAACTGGAGATTTTGTGATTAAAGTGAATGCTACCGCGCCAGGATATATTTCGTCAAATACTGAAGCAAACTTTAAAGTGCAAAAATGATTACTTTCATACTACGTATCAAAAAATCAAACACCAACAAATCTGAATACGAATTGTTTGAAGAATGTTGAATATTCAATGTGATAAAAGTGGATGTTAAAAGGTGTTGTAGATAATGTACCTGATGATCTATCATAATTAACATGGCATTTTTCTGGCAGTCTACTTGTTTGACTATACCCTCTGTTTTGAATTTTTTAACTCAAAGCTACGGATTTTCTCAATTGCATCTCCACTCAATTTCAAAGTATATGCAGAAGAATCGTTGTCAGAGAAATGGGACAATTCTTCTAGAAATTTTGCCTTATCCTTCCCTCTTTCGTACATGCCGCCTGATTCCTTGATACAAAGAGGAAATTTTTGCATTTTAAGTCCACTGGAATTCAAATAATTTATGAAATTCTGGTATCCTTCAATACTGTACCAATCAATTTCCATTTCTTCGCAATATGCAATCCAGACATCGATTGTATTTTGAAAGAAAGCCTTATCTCTCAGTTTTTCAAGCATCATTAATACGATATTTTTCTAATGTAATATAAAATATCTCAATAATTGCTTCAAAATACCTCGAATTTTTTATATATCACTGCATTATGCATTTGCTATAATTTAGGGGCGGTGGGACTAGCAAATGATGACTCTTGACACTGACCCTTGAACTGTTTTATAGTTTGTTGTTGATAAATTACCAACGCTGCTTCCAAACCTGGTGGGGTATACAATAATCACTACCAATCAGCTCCCCACCAGTTTGAACTTTATTATATTTTGTTACATATTGCTAAATACCTGATATCTTTACACGTTCTCTGGTGGGCTACGTTCCCACTAGTGATTACTCGATTATGGTTGACGTTAAAAAATCATTTTGCTATTGGTTTGAACAAGACTCGATCGAATGCAAATTTGAATCAAAATGTATCTTCAGTTTCCACTTCCATCTTACTTCCATTACGATCAAATGCTCCAATATTTCCAACGTCATATGGATAACAAATAATTAATGATACCAATCCGAAAAAATGATTCAAATCTTCAAGTGATGGACGATTGGACCCACTAGGATGGGAATGTATGGTGCCGATGTATGACAAATCGAATGGAAGCTCATACACAGGAAAACCAGAGTAATAGGGACCATGCGAAGAAAATGGTGGAATTATGAGACCAGTTATTCTAATCAGATTTTTTTCTTTCTTCCCTTGCAGGATAAGTATTCCCTCATTGGGATGCCATGATTTTGCATATGTTATAATACTGTCTATGATCTCTTTTGTCAAAATAATTTTTCTCTTGACTTCTACTGCATCCTTCTTCTTCTTAAAAAACACAAAAATAATCACCAATTTCCAGCTATTAAAATTAACTATTAATGGTTAACTTAGATGACCACGAGAAATTAAAAAAAATCTGCCGTTGGTAAAAAACTTCAACTCCGTGAAATTATGAGAAATAATGATACTTTTTAGTGTAACATTAATTTTTTCACATGGTCGCAATTTTATTTAAGTAAATCGGTTTGAACGTTCCACGAATCTACAAATCCAAATTGCATGAAAATCCTACTCATAATTTTAATCAATAATAGAGTATATTTGGCATATATCAGGAAACAAGCGAAATTGGTGTAAAAGGATTCATGTTTGAGCACTCACGATTACTTACAATTGATGAGACAATGCCACGATTACGATTGCCTGCCAAAAAGCAAGTCAGGTTGCCAATGATATTTTAATGGGCTTTCAAACAAGTTAGTTACTTGATAGTTGTGAAGAATCTTGTCAAGAAATATGCAGATTTTAAAGCGTTAGATGGCCTGAGTTTTGAAGTAAACAAAAATGAAATTTTTGGGCTTTTGGGGCCAAATGGGGCAGGTAAGACTACTCTAATACATATACTGGCTACTTTGCTAAAACCGACGGAGGGAGGAGCTGTAGTCAATGGTTTCGATGTCTTACACAATGCTACTAAAGTAAGGCAAAGTATTGGTGTCGTTTTTCAAGCTCCTAGCAGTGATGATATCCTTACAGGGTATGAAAATTTAAAGGTGCACGCGTTACTCTATGGGATACCTCGAAAGATAAGAGAAAAAAGAATTTCAGAAGTGCTACACTTAGTAGGATTAGAAGATAGAAAGGATGACCAAGTAAAGAAATACTCTGGTGGAATGAGAAGACGATTAGAAATTGCACGGGGACTCTTGCATCAACCCAAAGTTTTCTTCTTGGATGAACCCACATTGGGTTTAGATCCAAAAAGTAGAGAATCCATGTGGAAATACATTAAAAAAATAGTACGAGAGGAAAAGGTTACTATCATTCTGACGACACACTACATGGAGGAGGCAGATATGTTGTGTGACAGAATTGGTTTCATTACTAATGGGAAAATAATTGCACTAGATGCTCCGTCAAAATTAAAACAGGAAATTGGAGGGGATATTGTAAAGATAACATTTAGCGGTGCAGTCCCGGTCAACAAGGATTTTACCAAATTGGATTTTGTTCATAAGGTGGAGCAGAATGATAATTCTGTAATAATTTACATGGAAGAAGTAAATTCAAACTTGCACATGTTAACTAAGGACTTGGATAATGTCCAGACCATAGAATATAAAAAGCCCACACTAAATGATGTCTTCTTGAAGCTTTCAGGAGATTCCTTATCCGGAGACAGTCCAGAAGGAGGATTCATGCAAAGATATGCTCAATACGATAAATCTTAGTTCAAGAATAATATTAGGACAACTCTATGCATTATGGCTTAGAGAGGTAAAGGTATTCATACGCGAGAGAAGCAGACTTGTCGCTTCTACTTTCACTCCATTATTATGGTTATTTGTGATAGGTTCTGGATTAGGTTCAACAAATCTGCAAATAGGAACAGATTATGAAAAATTCATTTTTCCTGGTATCATCTGTATGTCCGTAATTTTTACCTCCGTTTTTTTCGGTTCATATATAATTTGGGACAGAAAATTTGATTTTCTAAAAAGTGTAATGGTAGCCCCATCCAGTAGGACTACTGTCTTTGTTGGAAAAACACTTGGTGGAATGACAACTTCACTTTTTCAGGTGGCGATCATAATTGTTGTTGGTATTGCTTTGGGAATAAATTATGACGCCATAACATTACTCCAAATCTTGTTAATTGTATTGATTCTCTCATTTTGTCTAACGTCATTAGGACTAACATTTGGGAGCTATATTGAGAGCTTGGAAGGATTTCAATTAATTGTCAGTTTTGTTGTATTTCCTCTATTCTTTCTAAGTGGTGCGCTTTTCCCAATTGACAATTTACCTTCCTGGTTAAAGACAATTACACTTGTTGATCCTGCGACTTATTCCGTAGATGCATTAAGAAATAGTATATTGCATTTAGGAACGTACTCTTTCGAGCACGATCTTGCTATACTATTATTGTTTACTCTAATTATTACTCTAGTGGGGATCTTTTCCTTTAGAAGAATGAAAGCTGTGTAACATATTGGTAAAAGAATTCATTCGTCTTACAATGTATTAGCGTAGATTGTAAATCTTTACTTGGTTGTAGAATACACAAATTATCAATATCCAGAATAAATCTGATACCAAAGATGAGTATTAATTCTATTTGCTAATTGCTCATCAGATCTCTTCATCCAGATCTTCAAATGCTCTTGCCTTTGAAATCTCATGCAATCTCATAGCTGTCAGTCTCTCAAATTCACCCTTATTTAAAAGCCCCTTGGTTTCAAGTAAATCTATTAGCGTAGTAATCTTGATACTTAATTCGTCCTGCAATGATAGTTCCTTACCTGTGATTTTTCTTTTTGGAGTGTGTTTCTTTCTCATTTCAAATTAATTATTCAAGTAATACGATATTAGTGTAGTTCTTTGTAATTTTTCTTTTTAGAGGTCAATGTCACTGTCGAGGAGTAATCGATTCCAAATCCATGGTACATTGCTCATCGGTGAAACCTATCCATGCTCAACGTAGTACTTGTACCTTTTTTCTACATCTTTGTTCTTACCTGATAGTATTTCATCGACATGACCTTTTGTCCGCTTTTTTACAAAATCTAATAATTCCACAGAATTGGAATAATCTTGAAAACCATCTGATAAGGTATTTTCAAATAAGTTCATAAATTCAATTACTTTGAGTCTGTACTGCTCCCGTGTCGGCGACTTGTTTCCTGCAACTTTAAACCATGTCGTTGCACTAGGGGCAGCAAATGTGCGGGCCAGATCATCCAATACCCTATCTATTTCAAAAAAATCCACTACACATTCACCATGTCTTTGTACATCAACAAGAACGCATAAAATAATGGTTTCTTATTTCAAACCTGTCTTTGGTGTGATAAGAATAAATTTGTCCATGGATAGTGATATCTATATATTTTGAACTTGAATGGAGAGTTGTCGCCGTCGCTGTCATCTTCATCTGCTCTACTTTGGATCTATTTTCTGGTTGCATTAGGGGTAGCACTTCAAGTAGGAGCTGCTAATTGGGACATCATTTGGCATGGCGTTGTGAATGTTGAATCATTCTTTACCCCACCACATACAGTACTGTACTCCGGAGTAGGCTTATCCTTAATCGCTACTGTTGTAGGGATACTAGTTTCAATAAGGCGAAGAGCCTCGTTGACGAGCCTCTTTTCAATGTATCGCAGTATTCCAAATCCACTAAAGCTAATTGCATTGGGATGTCTTGTGGAAGTGTTTTCGGGCCAATTTGATAATTGGTGGCATACAAATTTTGGATTTGACGGACTACTTAGTCCTCCACATCTTATGTTGATTAGCGGAATGTTGATTTCTATTATTGGTGCGTTAATTGGAACACATTTGTTTGAATCTTGTAAAAAATTCAAAATAATGTCTGAACTGATTTGTTATGGAATATTATGGATGATTACTATCAATTTTGTATTCATGTTTACTCTTCCATTTTCAGATGGTCAATACTTTAATTTCAATCCATCTCCGACAGTTGCACTGATATTAGGGTCCACTCTTCCATCAATTTTTACCGCCGTTATTTTTTATTCACTTCAAAATATTCAATTTCCATTCCGAATGACTGTCGTAACGGCTACTCTAATGACTATCCAATCGTGTGCAACAATTACTTCAAATAATTATTTTGCGAATCTATTGCCTCTTTATCTTGTAAACATACTCATACCGATATCATTAGATGTTATCTCTATATTTACACAAAGTAACAACAACATATCTGACAAATTTAATGATCACAAGCGCATTATATTTTCAGTTGCCATTTCGTTCTTCTTTGTCACGATGTATTTTCCATGGTCTGTTAATATGTTCAAATCATTCTTTGGGATAGATCTGATAACTTTTGAAAGTGTATTGATATTTGAGCAACTACTATGGAATTTCATTGTACCGATTTTGATGCCTGTCTCCTTCGTATCAGCATACTTGGGATTATTGATTTGGAAAAAATTGTATGATCAATCCAGGTTGACAAATATGTTCAAAGTTATTGTGGAATAGTTGCTTCATATTCCTGTGCCCATCTCCTTCCACTTCTTCGAAACGCACTTAAATTTTTGAACTAACCATTACGACAAGATCGCTTTCAAGAATTTTGATAACAATACATTGGATATATTTTGCAAAACAACAATACAAGAATGTTTGGTGATTTAAACCAAAAACAAAAGCTGAATAACCACTAGAACACTGAGGAAAATAAGTCTGGTGAGAACCCATTATAAAAACAATGTAATAAGGATAAGGAATTTCTATAATACCGGGTTTCGAAATAAGGCCAAAATAGTTAACCTTAATAATCTTGTTTAATCAATTATTATATTGCAGCATGGACAATAAAGAATTTCTTGCATTTCAGCTAATGTGGATCGTAATCTCAATTGGCATAAGCGTAACAGTGTCACTGTTCGTTCCGTTTCCATATTCTTGGGTAATCATTATCGGCATATTTCTTTTAATGGGCTTTTACATGCGAAATAGGATGGCGAAAAATGCCGGAGCAGGGATGTTTGGTTCATTATCCTCCCCTTTCTCTGGAAACTCAGTTAATTACTATTGCATGAGCTGCGGAACTAAACATAGAGAAGCCTCATGTCCAAGATGTGGCTCAAAGATGAAGCGAGTCGGATAATCTAGAACTTTCATATGTTTTGATGACTCCAAAAGAATAAGAAATCCAAAGGCCTACTAGATAATTCGCTTAGTGTTGAGTTAAACAAATTCACTTATCCTACATTGTTTTGTAGATATAGCATATTCCGACTTTGTGTTGGTAATGCATTCCACTAGCTTGTCAAAGCCAAATACAATATTCCTTCTTGAAAGTTCGTCTTTGAGAAAAGTGATAACTTTGTCACTGTATATTGTACTGGCACTTAGATTATTATCATTCACGAATGGCTCCTGAAAACCAAATATTCTTTCATATTCTTCGATACTCCAGGATCTTCCCAATATTTCGAGTATATCTCTAATCCTAACCCAAATATCGCTCCTCAGCCTCAGTATTGATCCGGATATGTATCTTATGCCTAATTTATGGCACATTTCAACAATTGATCGAATATGTAATTCGCTATCGGTAATGAATGGAATAATAGGATCAATATTAACGCAACAATTAATCCCCGAGTCCACAAATTTCTTTATGGTTTCAAAGACTCTTCTTGTTGGGGGCGTTCCTGGTTCCATGATGCGCTTTATGTTTTCATCGATGGTTGTTATTGACCAAACTATGAAACAATTAGAATTATAATTGCGAAAAAGATTCAGATCACGTTCAATAAGACATGACTTGGTAAAGACATAAAATGGAATTTGAAACTGCTGCAAAACTTTAATACATTTATTTGTAATGCCATACTTTGCCTCTGCAAACTGATATGCATCAGTTGCGGAGGATATCATAACGGGTAACATTGAAATATTCTTCCACTTGTTGAGTTCAGATTCTAAAATTTCTGGGGCGTTAATTTTACCATAGATCTTGTCATAAAAATCTGGTGACCATTTATAGGTTGCATAACAATAACCACATCTGTGATGGCAGCCTTGATATGGGTTTATGGTCATTCCAACATGTGATCCTACTTTGAAATATCGCAGAATTGATTTTGAATATTTTCTTCCAATAGTGGGAGCCTTATTAGAATACCACATCAATACTATGATGGCTGGAGTCTTAATTAGAATTGAATAACTCTTAGATAAGGGGGAGGGTGTATTCTTCTAATTTTATGTTTCATCCAATCTTCTAACAAGAGGATGATCTGCTCTGTTGATAATAGTTTGAATGAAATTGAAAACTGGTTTTACCTCTGAAAGCGGGCCGCTTATTTCAAATCTTATACCACCTTGGATTCTAATTTTAGATGTCTTGAAAAAGATGCCTTCTTCATTATATTCAATACCATAAATGCTTTCTAATCTCTCACTTATCACGTCAGGAGATTTAAAAATACGCCCCCTTTCGGAATATAATAGTACCCTGAAATTGGTAATAATGATATTATATTTTTTCTCCGTACATTTCAGTTTTGTCTTTGTCCTAAACATTATGTTCTCTTGGGGGAGTAATATTTCCTTAAGTGCCAAGGACACAATATGAATAGCAATGGGTTATATTCATAAAAGTTGAATGATTTTATTTATTATACTAACAAATGTGAATGATCTTAATTTATGTTAAAATGTTTCATAACATGCATCACTCTCAAGCTCATGGCATAAAAATACTTGTTTAATCTGACACGCGTAGAGATGAATATTGAATTTTCATTGTTATCATTTCGAGATAAAGATGACGAATAGATAGTGTTGATTCGTCTTGAAATAAGGTTCCAAAAAATACATTAAATTATCACTATCTAACACAGAGAAATTAACAAATCATCGTGCCTCTTCATTTTAAGATGTTTTATCAGAAGAACTCGTGTTTTCTGTGAGTTCGAGGCAAATGCAGTTTTTGATTTACTTGAGGTCTTTATTGATCATATTACCTTCAATCAATCATGAATGTTAATTCAAAGGATGTGTGGTTGAGAGAATTTCAGGTCTGTGCAGTTGAAAATTCGGAGGAGTGAATAGAAGTATGTTCATTCACGTCATTCTGATATTTTTCCATCAACATTTAAATCTCAACCCTCTTTATCCTTTGTATATGGAGGGTATCCATAATGCAATCTTGCAGATGCCTGTTGGATATGAAGTTTTGATCATTATTGTTATCATAGTAGTGTTGTTTTTCGGCGTCAAGAAAATTCCTGAATTGGCCCGATCATTCGGAAAGGCAACAGCTGAATATGAAAAAGCCAGAATTGAAGCCAAAAAAGAGCTTGCACAGATTAAGGGCAGCGATAAGGTAGGCCGCGAGAAACTTGAAGAAATAGCCGAATCATTGGGTATTGACTATACCAACAAGAATGACGATGAGTTAAGAAAGGCCATAGAAGGAGCTGTAAATAAAGAAAAAAATAGTTAATCTGTAAACAAGTTGAATAGTATTTAACTAATCTTTAAGATTATTTTGGTTGGAAAATTTTATTTATAACAGGTTTCTTCTGCATGGGTAAACATGATAGATGCAGATACCATATCAAAGATAATAGAAAATTATGATATGAAGAATATACACTTGGTAGTCATTGGTAGTCATTCAGCGTTAGAAATAATGGATGGAGCAAAAGACGAGGGGTTGAAGACTGTATGTATATGTCAAAAAGGAAGAGAATTACCATATTTGAGATTTAAGCGCTTAGTGAATGAAATGATTTTGGTAGATAAATTCTCAGATCTACTTTTCAAAGAAAATCAGGACAAACTTGGAGAAATTAGTGGTATCATTGTACCACATCGGGCATTCACTGCATATGTAGGATACGATTCAATAGAGAATGAATTAAGGTTGCCAATACTTGGAAATAGAAACCTTTTTCGTGCAGAGGAAAGAAATGCCAACAGAAATCAGTACTACTTGCTGGAGCGCGCAGAAATAAACCATCCAAAGATTTACAAAAAATATTCGGATATAGAAGGACTAGCGATTGTGAAAATTCAAGAGTCTAAGAGGAAGCTTGAAAGAGCATTTTTTATCGTAAGCTCTGCTCAGGATTATCTTAATAAATCGCAAAACAAGATAAAAGAAAAAATTATCACAAAGGAAGATCTAGATTCATCTGTAATAGAACAATTTATTGTGGGAACTTATTTCAATTTTAATTTTTTCACGTCGCCCTTGACAGCTGAAACTGAATTCTTGGGAATTGAAAGAAGACTCCAGACCAATTTGAACGATCTGAATGGGCTACCAGCAAGAGAACAATTGGAGTTTGAAACAGAGATAAGACATATAGAAATAGGTCATACCCCTGCAAGCATTAGAGAGTCCATGCTTCAGAAAGTATTTGAACTAGGTGATAAATTTGTTAACGCTGTACGAAAAGAATATCCGCCAGGTATAATTGGACCATTTTCATTACAGAGCATAGTCACACCCGATTTGGAAATAATAGTTTATGACGTGTCTCTTAGAGTTCCTGGAAATCCTATAATGGCGACAACCTCTCCATATACAAAATACTCGTATGGCC
>DASQWJ010000049.1:0-5091 GCA_035640315.1 Nitrososphaeraceae archaeon | reverse complement strand
TCTATTTTCTCTTTTATAATTTTATCAAATTTCTATCCAAATTTGTTATTATTTGAAAATCCAGAGTTATTCTTAATGGTAAATCCAATTAACCAATCCAAAACCTTTTCGAATATAAATAGCGGTTAATAAACAGAAAGCATGACAACACATCAAGGAATTGATTCTATCAAGCAGTCACCCGATAAGTGCACAGCGATGATTGAAATCCCAAAAGGCAGTAATATAAAATACGAATATGATTCTGAAAGTGGTTTTCTTTTTGTAGACAGAAAATTATTCACTGCAATGTATTATCCATGTAATTATGGGTTCCTGCCAAATACCCTTGAGAAAGACGGAGATCCCGTTGATGTCCTAGTATTAGGAGAGACTCCGCTAGCTCCATTATCTTTGATAAAAGTAATACCCGTAGGCGTGCTACACACAGAGGACGAAGAAGGACAAGATTCAAAAATTGTTGCTATCCCAACATCCAAAATTGATCCTAGTTTCTCATATGTTAGAGATATCGAAGATGTGCCAGAACATCTAAAGGACCAGATAAAACATTTCTTTGAACACTACAAGGAGCTGGAAAAAGGCAAATATGTGAAAGTATCAGGATGGGAAGGAAAAGACTCTGCATCAAGAAAAATAATTGACGCAATTAGTAGCTTTCAAAAGTAAACTAGAATTAGAGGGCTTTGAATTGCTCGCTCCATCTTGCGTAGGCACGAATCATGTCTATACTTACGCTGGGTTTCCGCATTTTTAGTATTTCTTTAAAATCAGATTCAGTTATAGATCGAGTACTTGAATCGCTATCCAATCCTTTTCCACTTTGGAATAATTCATCCACAACACGCAGTTGAACAGATTGGCAGATGTCCTTGACATCACTCCCGCTGTAACCATCACTTAACTTTGCTAGATCTTCTATTTGTAGTGAAGATTCCATCTGTAACATTTTTGTGTACTGATCGAAAAGATGAATTCGAGATTCCGTGTTAGGCAGAGATACATAAATCCTTTTTTGAAATCTCCTCAGAAATCCCGCTTCCAAACTCCAAGGCTTATTGGTTGCACCAATGACGTAAAGCTTAGACTCTCTTGATTTTCCATTAATACCATCCATTTCCGTGAGGAATTGATTTTTTACCCTGACCTCTCCTCCTACCTCACTATTTCTATTACCCAAAAGTGAATCTATCTCATCTACAAAAATTAGAACCGGAACACCTTCACTATCATGCAATTTTCGCGCCATAGTAAATAATTTTGAAACATTTTTTTCTGCTTCGCCTAGCCATTTACTCATCATCGAAGCTGCATCAACATTTATGAAATAACCTTCGATTTCTGCTGCAGCTGCAGCGGCAAGTAATGTCTTTCCGCAGCCAGGGGGCCCGAACAGCAAGATTCCTCGTGCCCACCCTAGAGGAAGTAAATCTGGTCTCATTGTTGGATACACAATGGATTCCCTCATTGCTCTCTTTGCATCATCCAGACCAATAACCTCATTCCAAGTAACCCTTGGTTTATCAGTCATCAAAAGCTCCTCAAAGTATAAACTACATGCTGAATTGGGTTCATTTCTCTTCTTTGCGGATTGCATGTTATTTAGAATAGAATTCGTAGAATTCGTGGATTTCTGATCAAAGCTTCCTAATTTACCAATATCAGAATCACATAATGGATTAGACACTTGAAGAGCTTTTATTCTATTTTGATAGGAACTAGCTCGTTCCATGTAAATTTTATTCAACTTATAATCAGGATAGATTTGTACTAACTTGACTAAGGCTTCAACGGCCCTCTGATAAGCGCTAATTGCCAGCCCATTGGAACCTTCTGAATCCAATCTAATTGCCTCAGCAGCATATTTACTAGCACTATTCTCTAGTTCCTGTGGAGCTAAACTCATATACTCATACAAATTTTGAGTCTTCCTTTGAATTACTGCATTGTGAATCTATATTGGTCAAGCGACAAAATAAATTGAACCAAGAGCAAAAAAAATTATTATAGTTTTATCCATAAGTGTGAAAAAATCCGCAGTATTTAACCTCAAAATAATATTTTGTGAGTATTGTTTACTACTTAATCAATAATTTCACCTAGAGCAAGATGATGCAGTTTGTTCTGCAAAACTGGATGTATCTTCTATTTGGACTTGTGCAGTATAATTTCAGCTTTACATTTTTTTTTGTTTTGTCCAATCAAATTGACATCTTACTTTACGTCCATAATATGAAAGAAGTGCGCATGATCAAAGGCCATAGCGATATTCCAAACTATCTCGATCTCGTTGCGAACTTGGAAGAGTTTGGACTATCAAAATATGAGTCGATGGCCTATATTACTTTAGTTTC
Source organism: Nitrososphaeraceae archaeon (assembly GCA_035640315.1). GTDB lineage: Archaea > Thermoproteota > Nitrososphaeria > Nitrososphaerales > Nitrososphaeraceae > TA-21. Next base: position 2,737 of record DASQWJ010000049.1, on the reverse strand, counting down.
AAGAGGAACATTAGGTGCTAGTGAGATAGCCTATTATTCTAATCTGCCAAGAACAAAAATCTATACAACTTTGAAAAAACTAGAAAGGAAAAAACTCTCAACTCTTTCTAGTCAGAAGCCAATGATCGCAGCAGCTACTCCGCCTAATGAGGCCTTTGGTGATATCATAGCATTACAACAAAGGAGATTGGCTTCGATGAATAGTATCTTGGAAAAACTGGAGAAATTGAGACAAGAAGGAAAAAAATCCTATGAAGAAAAAAAATACTTGATAATAGAACCCAACATGGTAGTGAGAAAAATTGAAGAGTTGATTTCATCGAGCAAATCAAGCATAGATTTGGTGCTAGATTCTTGGGGACAAAATGTCGTCTTCCAGTGTAAATCTTCGATTGCCGTGGCCTCAAAGAAAGGAGTTAACATAAAAATGTTACTTGGTATTGAATCGCTAATCACCGATAGAATTGGTACAATGCCAGACTGTGTCGAAACAAGATCTGATACTATTTCTGGAAACATAATAATTTTTGATTACAAGAAAATCATTTTTATCGATAGTACTAATGGAAAAGCATCATTAGTAATGACAGCGGATCCATTTGGTTCAGCATACGTTAACCTATTCCACGAAAAATGGAAAAAGGCCCTCAGAGTCAATATGGGTATGCTTGACGGTAAGGTTCCAAAGGCAGCACTAATTTTGTCAAAAATGGTAGAAGGCGATCTTTCACAAGTACTGCTTGATATGTCAATGAAAAAAGATAACGATTATGCATTCCTAGCAGATGAGATTCAAAAACTTGACAGTGGAGTACAATGCCAAAGTATTGAAGAAATAATAAATATTGTGGATTATGCTTTAAAAATCAGCTACTCAGGTTATTTAAAATATGAAAACCAAGACAACATGTTAAAGCTGCATTTTGATTCAAAAGACAGATCAATAGTACCTTGGGCACTAATTATTATTGGATATATCAAGAAATTTGGAAATAATGCTCAGATCATCTATGACAATAACCAATTCAAGACAAACACTATATACATAAAGCTACTAAATCCAACCGTTATTCAAGTAGCTGAATGAATCCACAACGGAATTGTTAAAATTTATTTTTGATCTTCAATAGTTTTGGAGCTTACCAATTTCTTAAATCGTATTCGCAATTTGTTCCCACATAAGGAACAAACTGTTTGAGTTGGTGGATATGCTTTTCCGCAACCTTTACAGAACTTGATCCATTTTCTTGTATTCTTAATGCCTTTTGTTCCTAAATTAAGTAATTCAATTGACAAAGTCTTTGCCAAGTTGCATATGGCAAAATCATCAGTCACAAGTGTAGCATTGAACTCTTTGGCTAGAGCAATAATAGAAATATCAGCGTCTGAAAGTCGAGTTTCGCCTACTTGAATAGTTACGGATTTAATCATTTTTAATATTTTATCGCTTGGTTCAAGTATGATTATTCTTTTACTTGAGATCAAACTCTCCAAAACTGAAAACTTTTCTTGAATATGAGATATCTCTTCAAATACCAATCCTGTTGTGATACAAGCACTATTAGAACGCAAATGAAATCCTTGATAAAACGCAGTTGCGTCTAGGGCAAATTTTATTGCAGATTCAGAAACCAAGTCTTTCAAGTTGTCTGATTCCTCTTTTACCAATTCGGAGGAATACACCATCAAATGCATATTTAGAAATCTTGATCTGATTTTCTGGTGTAGCATCATACACTTCCTGACCGTCAATAATTACTTTAGAATTATCAGTGGAACTGATAGTGAAGTCCTTTAATTCGACTATCAATGCAGGGGTCTTGTTAACCGGTGCAACGGGCAAAATCATGGCACAATTCATATTTTCATGGACTATTGGTCCACCCAATGAAAGGGCATGTCCAGTTGAACCCGTGGGTGTAGAAACTATTACTCCATCCATTTTTTGTGAAACAGGGTAATCAAACACGTTAATCGTAATAGTAGGAGTCTTGGTCAAATTTGTTCTTGTAATTACAATATCATTAAGAGCAGGACCAATAACTGTACCATCAATGTTTGCCTGTAATCGCAACCTCTTATCGTAAAAATAATTTCCGCTGAAAATATCTAGAAGTTGCTGTTCGATGGGTTTTGTGTTTGCCTCAGCAAGAATACCCCTAGTACCACCTATGTTTAAACTGAAGACAGGTGTGGTTTGCTTTATCATTCTAAATGCACGAAGCGTCGTACCATCTCCACCAATGGCAAATACCAGATCGAGATCAGTATTGATAAGTTCCGTTGGATCAACACATTGAACATTTTCAATATCCAGAGATTCAATTGAAAAAATCTTGATCTGCTTTTTATCTAAAAAATTTGCAATAAATCGTGCAGCATCTCGAGCTAATTCATTCTTCATCTTTGTAATTATTGCGGCTTTGTTGATCCGAAGTGCCAATTAACAAGTTAGTTTCTTGCATGACTTAAATGCATTTTTATCAAAGATTTTGCCATCCACAAGAATAAATATCCTCTAATTAATTCGATTTATGGGCCGATAGCTCAGCTTGGCGGAGCGTTCGACTGATAATCGAAAGGCCGAGGGTTCAAATCCCTTTCGGCCCACATTAAAAATCATGTATTTATAGCACAAATGGATTACAAAATGTATTGAAATTGGAGTCGGAAGAACTAGAGATTTTAATACCTACGACAACTTTGTTTATGCCCTAAGGGCAAAAGAAACCAAAAG
>DASQWJ010000048.1:0-4615 GCA_035640315.1 Nitrososphaeraceae archaeon | reverse complement strand
AGGAGTGCCATGTTTTCTTCCTTCAATAATTGAAGGTAGACCTACGCCCGTTCTCATACCTGCCGCAATAGATCAAGACCCATATTGGAGGCTAACCAGAGATATTGCTGAAAAAATTGGTTTTTATAAACCTGCACAAATCCACAGTAAATTCTTGCCTAGTCTACAAACTGTCGGCAAGATGTCATCATCGGATCCTGAAACAGCCATATTCACTACAGATAATTTGGATGTCATTGAAAAGAAAATATCTAATACATTCACAGGAGGACAGCCTACTACTGCACTTCAGAAAAAATTGGGCGCAAATCCTGGAATATGTTCTGTTTTTTCATATCTCAAATATATGTTTGATACACCTTTTGAGTCGAACGAGAGGGAACTAAGATGTAGAAGTGGAAATCTTCTTTGTGGGGAGTGTAAACATGATTTATCAGATCACTCAACTTCATTTATATCAATGTTTCAGAAAAAAAGGGAAAAAGCCAAAGATCTAGTTTCTGATTTCATGTACAGTAAGGATTGATGATTAGTTGGATAAGGTCACAAGATTTGAATGTCTTGATTCATATGAAACCGAAAAGTTGGGAAGTATGTTGTTACCAGATAAAGAAAGTATACATTTTGTTATCGAGGTAATTAAAATTGTAGATAATGAAGTAGTTCTAATGCTAAAAGATAAATCATGTCATGCTGTTCTCATGAAAGATAACATTAATGCAGTAAAATTGAGAGAATTTGTTAGGGAATTAATTTTAGGCCCAATGGTTGTCTTAGAGACACATAGCCAGGAAAATATGCTAAACGTTGTACATAAGACCACATAGTATTGTTGCTAGAAATTAAAAGAAGTTAATCTGATTAAGTTTCTAATATAAGTTCAATTTGTTTCCATTTATGTCTATTTCACCTTCACGGATTCTTGTTGATGATATCACTTTACCTTCTTTGTCTTCTACCAAGGGAACAAGTATTACCTCTAACTGTGGCATACCTTTTGACGCCCTTAACCTATTTATCTTGATACAGTTTTCCAATGATGATTTGGTAGTAATGATGGCCTGTACATCCCGTGTCAAAACTGTCGGACCGTAGAAATCATCTAGCTGATAAATTGAATAGTTTGATTTTTTGAAATTTTTATCAATAAATTTCTTTAAATTTTCCTGTCTAATGTTATATTCGTTAATAATTTTCTTTTGTTTTTGAGTTGCATAACTATCACTGCTTACTCCAATTATTATCTGTCGTCCGACCTCAAATGCCTTTAATAAAAGCATGTAATGGCCTTTATGCAAAATATCAAACGTACCGCCAGTAGCTACGATGTCAAACAATTTTCAAAATTGATTTTGAATTAAATTACTGGCCTTTCTGGAATATTTTTACGCACTGTGGAGGACATACATTTTCGCATGCCATACAGAAAATGCAATCTTTTTCTCTTATCATGAAAGGCTTTTTCTCTGATGCAGGATGTCCCGGAGTATCCAGCCATTCATAGACATTTACGGGACAGGCCTCAATACATGCACCATCAGCAACACAAATATCAAAATCCACCGTAACCTCGGTTCCCCAGATACCAAGCTGCCCTGGAGCATCAACAGGACCCCAAACCTTAATTCCCTGGAAAGTTCCTGTGACCTGGCGTTTTGATTTAAATTCAGGATCTATTGGGCCTTCAATCTTAGAATAGCTTGTTCCATTACCTGTTAGAGAAATGGTAGTTTGCCCACCACCTGCAGATGATGGAGCAGGGGTTGATTGTTGTGTAGAAGGGGTTTGCGATGCGGATGGAGCATTCGAAAGAGAAGGTTGTGCATTTGGTATGGATTTTTGAGGAGCTTGGGGAATTGGCGTTGCGATGTTTTGCCTCTTAACGGAACAAAGCTGATCATGAACATCTTTCATACTATCCAGCGTTACCTGATTACTATGCATTAATAGGGTACCACAAGATTCGCATATGTATTCCATATTAGCAGACAGTATTCGATAAATAAGAGTCCCTTATCAATTTTGTGAACCTCTCTAATATTGCCAATCTGCGATCGATAAAACCAAAGCACACGATTGGACAATTTTATCCAAAATGAAAAAATAGCCATTCATTTTTCAAACCTTTGTTAATTGTCTGGATTGGGTCTTAACTATTGGAAAGAAGTCATAGTGGTATTAAGAAGCATAATCCCAGTTTATGATAAAGTTAACAAGAGTATTTCACTGGGTCAGGATGATAAATACCGTGAATTAGGTATGACGGATGAAATACATCCTGGTGACTTGATTCTAGATGCGGGTTCAGGATTTGGCAATATGTCATCAAAAGCTTTGGAGATTCTTAACGGAAATGCAAGGATAATTTTGCATGATCCAATACCCGAGATGCTAAACCATGCCCAAGATAAAAAAAGTCAAAGGCTTGATCTCTCTTGTGGAGTATTTGAGAATATGCCATTTAAGGAATCGTCAATAGATGCCGTCTTGTGTGGATATTCTCTGCGCGATTCCTTTTCGTTAGTTGAGGCTATCTCCGAAATACATCGAGTTCTCAAAAATGAAGGCAAATTCATAATAGTGGACATTGGCAAGCCTGACAACATTCTGGTTAGATTCTTTGTGACATTTTATCTGAAATACATCTTGGGAATAATTGCATACTCTGTCTCTGGTAAAAGTGGCTTGAGATTCAAAACATTGTATGGAACATTCTTGCGATGGCCAAGGAATTCTGTCCTAAATGATCTGTTACTCGATAAATTTTCCAAAGTCAAATTTACAAAGAAAATGTTTGGAGGAGCAATAATTGTTGTGGCTTACAAATAATCCACATTTGTAATAGATAATTCAAAGTTAGTTTCATTGAGAAAAAGTAAATGTTAGCTATTCAAAAACCAGATAATTCTCTACCTTTCTATTTATAGACACATTTCATCTTGAATCCATGTTGAATTATAGAAGCGCCACTGATATTATTGCGATGATATTGTTTACCGCCATTAACGGTGAAAGGAAATCATCCATAATGTCCAAGGCACATTTGAATTATAGACAGATTAAAAAATATATAAAAATCCTAGTGATTAACGATCTGGTAGTGGAAAAGAGTAATCCATCGGAAGGCTCTATGACTTACCACACTACAGAAAAGGGAAAAAATTATCTCGAGATGTATGAGGAATCAAAAGCATATAATTTGACATCAAACCATTATGTATTTGGAAAACGGACAGATCAAGATTTTTGCTCTCTATAAGATGAGCTTCAGTGAGTAGATTAGGACACACATGTATTGTAGGATTTTTCTATACGTACGATATCATTTACGGTAACAGATTGAGCCACCTTTAATTGGAATAATGTGAACTGGCTCATTTGTTTCATCAATTCATGTTATAGAAAATATGTCAGTATTAATGGTCAATTTAACATTTACATTTTTCTTATGATTATTCCAATGAAATTACTGGAAAATGTAAAAATCCATTTACTATAAAAGTTATTGGCGAGCTTTTTATTTCATATATTTTCTTATCTTCTGTGGAATCATTTAGTAAGCAGGATGTAATAATTATTATCTTAAAAACTGCATACAAGAAACGTGACTATGAGCAGATATATTCAAAATTACAGAAATATATTACGATGTCGCAATTTATGGAATTCATTTTTGAGTTAATGAAATACAATCTTTTGGAATTAACGGGCAGCCAAGCTAATTACGTCATTACTCCAAAAGGAATGCAATATTTACAAATTCATAGTGAATTGACTGGTCAGATGCGATCAGAATCTGCCTGGAATTCAAGTATTTTTGAGTATTGTAAGCCGGTCTTCAAACTAGCAAGTTTTTTTAACAAGAAAAATAATATTTTGGAAAATATCTGACATATCTCTGACGACATATAATGGACCTAACTTGTGGACTTGAGTAAAGTTAATTAAAAACAAAGGCAACCTTTTTTCATAAATATGGTTGACAAACAAAGGATCCAAAATATTGTAGAGTCTTCAAAAGGCAATCCCAAAGTCATAACAGAGGAATCTTCGAAGGAAATTCTTGGTGAATATGGAATCAAAGTACCAAAATATGCACTTGTAACTAGCAGCGAGGAAGCCGTGCAGGAATCAAAAGAAATTGGATTCCCGTTGGTTGCAAAAATAGTTTCTCCAGATATTTTACACAAGACGGACGTTGGCGGTGTTAAAGTAGGTCTAAGTTCTGAGGAGGAGGTTAAGAAAGCATTTGATGATATGTTTAATCGACTAAAGGAAAAGTTTGATGTCAAGGGAGTATTATTGGAAAAGATGGTTCCAAAGGGTGTTGAATTGATTGTTGGTCTCCAAAATGATTCTCAATTTGGCCCCTCGATAATGGTGGGACTGGGTGGCGTTTATACAGAATTATTCAAAGATGTTTCCTTCAGAGTACTGCCAGTCACGAAAAAAGAAGCAGTAAAGATGTTGGAATCGCTAAGAGGAAAAGATATTCTGAAGGGATTCAGAGGTTCAAAGTCAATTGATTTGGATATGTTGAGTGAGGCAATTGTAAATATTGGCAACCTTGGAGTAGATATGGCTGGAAAGTACGAAAGTATTGATTTTAATCCCG
>DASQWJ010000047.1:0-8993 GCA_035640315.1 Nitrososphaeraceae archaeon | reverse complement strand
TTTTTGTGTTCCTATATCAATTGCTTCAGCAACTGTCGATACAAAGATTTTACCATCGCCTGGAGGACCGGTACTTACTGTATCCAAAATTGCCTTAACAACTTTATCAACTTCACCATCGTCTACAACGGTAGATAAACTTGCCCTAGAAGAAAATTCTGAAGTATATTTTGCCGTACCACGTCCGGATTGCACCATAGGTTTTTCACCTTTTCCTCTACCTTTTCCATCCACTATTGTACACCCGCTAAGCCCAATCTTTTTCAGCTCTTCATTCAATTCAGGAATTTTTTCGCTATGAACTATCGCTTCAATACGCTTCATGTTTTCTCATAAATATATAAAGAATATAAGGTTTTCAAATAACTTTAACCAGATTAAAAATATAACATAATATGTAATTATTATATAAATATCATGATTTATAAGTTTTAAAATATAATAAGAATCGTCGGTGGTGACAAAATTAAATTAAGAGATACCCACGTCAGCTAAAAATAGAATTTGAAAAATAGGACATGATACAACTCGCGTCAATTTATTATTTGAACAAATCGGTATCCAATATGTTTTTCATTTTGTAAATCAAATTATCAAAAGTATTATGATCCCCTATTTTGGTAAAACTGTTATTGTCAAAACTCTGTGCAATCGTGGAATTGTATATAGATTTTTGGAATGATTGTTTTATTTGGTCAACAGAATCACTGGTGCTTTGATTAGCCGGAGGCAACAAATTGCTGTTTTGGGTATTGTTGCTGGTGTTCTCAATTTGTTTTGTTTCAGCGGGAATGACTTGGTCGATAGTTTGATTATTTTTTCCTAAAGTAAGGCTAGATGGTATTTCCTGATCAAGGCTGCTTTTATCGGAAGTGCCCTCATGGTTTGCAGAACTGCTTGATAACATGTCTACAGTTTCTCCTATCATTCCATCAATTGAACCAGATAACACTTCATTAACTGTCTCAGTAATGGATGATGAAGGATTAGCTACTTTCGTTTGTTGGTTGGATATTACGGTGCTTGGAGACGTTAGGTTGGGTTGAATGTTTGGAGACGTTAGGTTGGGTTGAATGGGAGAAAACGTATCTGCAATGGTCAAGTTCGTCTGTGCGGTTATTAAACCACTATTAGAAAAAAGTACAAGACCAATGAGAGTGATGATATAAACAAAGTATAACCTGAAATTTGTTGACACTCGAACAGGTCAAGAAAATTGCTAATAAATCATCAGGTTCATATGTTATGTCTTGATAGTAAATAATTGTGATCCTTGATATTCTACCGTTTAGTTTATTACAGAGCCCAAGTTTTCAAATATTTCCGATAATGACAATACTATGGGAAAATCTTTCATAAATTTATCTGGAATGTCATAAATACGAAAATATTTTGCAAAATGATTAGATCTTTAATAAAAACTCGTATTTGTGAAGTATTCCATATAATTGATTTTTCCTATCCGGACTCTATTTGCAAACAAGACACAAGAATTAGTAATTGCTGCATAATGCAAAATCAGAAATGGATGAATAATTTGCGTTACTAATTATAGAGAATAATAAATCATAGAAAAATGCATGTTACCAAAAAAAGTAAAGTAATTTATTCCATTAGGTGCCTGACGTCGCCTTCCAAAATTCCAGATTCATTGTGAAGTCTATCAATATGTTTAGAAAGGCCCTCTTTTGTATCAAAAGGAGATCCGCAGTAAGCACAGCTGAACTTTGCTTTACTAGAATCCTTCACATACTCAATTGACTTGGTATCAATAATACATACTGGTGTTCCATGGAGAACTTCATCAATGGATGAAAGAGCAATGGTTTCCATTTTCCTCGAAATGTCCTCGCGTGATATTATTCCAAGAACAGCAGAGTATGCATGAACCATCAATTGTCTTACATTTCGCTTATTCATAATTGTAAGAGCGTCCTTTATTGTATTTTGTGGATTGACCGCTAGAACAGGTGATGTCATTATTTCTCGCAGCTTAATTTTAGAGGGATTTTTTCCCTCGGACGTTACTTTATAAAGTATATCAGTCTTGCTTACCATGCCGACTACTTCTCCAAGGTGTGTGGCAAGGACACTACGCTGATTTCTTTCTTTCATCTTTTTTATCGCTTCGTCCAGGGTTTTATCTGCTTCAAGTATGATTGCATCATTATTCATTAAATTTCCTACCGGCCACGAAAGGAGTGAAGAAATACTTTCGGAAACGAGGGCACTAGTCATGAATATATTATTGGGAGGATATATTTATATATATCCACCAAAATTGATACCAAGATTTAAAGTTAGAAAAATAGTCAGGATGTGAAAATTTGGCACCCAAAATAATGATTTAGGATTTTTCCTTTGTGTTTTTTCTAACCCTTTTTTGTTTTACATTGTCAGACTTTGAGGTTTGCTGACTCAGAAAGGCCTTGAGTTGCTCAATGTTTTCCTTATGTGCAGTTGTCCGAAATGGATCAATTGGAACCTTATTCTTTCGTGCAATCCGAATATCTGTTACCCCTGATTGTACTAGTTCATTCTTAGAATAACCCCTTCCATGTCGTGAAATTTGTATTCCATTGGTTACAGTCTTGACGATTCCACGCTTGATAGCATCCTTCATAGTCAACGAAAACTAGAGATCTAAATTAAAAGGTTTCTTGAATGGCTAACTTCTTTGAAGTGAACCTATTTTGGAATACACTGACATAGGGGTTTATGAGTAAAAATGTACTCACAAATGAAAAATACTTTGAATAAAATATATTATGTTTCAAAAAATCATTCTGCTCAAGGAGCTGAGCGCCGGGGTAGCTCAGCTTGGTCAGAGCGTTCGACTCATAATCGAAAGGCCGCGGGCTCAAGTCCCGCCTCCGGCACGTAATAATAAAGAACGCCTTGAGAAAAAGAGATATTTATGCCATTAATTTTCTAACTATTAATTGTCAATCACGTTTGAAATTCTAAAACCAGTCATAGATTTTGTAATCTCATTCATATCGACATTAGGATATCCAGGTATTTTTCTACTAAGTGTTTTAGAAAGTGCACTCATACCAATCCCGAGCGAAATAATCATGCCATTTTCGGGTTTTCTGGTTAGCAATGGAACATTTGATCCTGTTGGTGTAGTACTTGCTGGTACATTTGGAAACCTGGTAGGTTCAATCCTTACATATTTCTTGGGAATAAAGGTTGGAAGGGCATTCATATTAAAATATGGAAAGTATATTTTGTTTAAGAAAAGTCATCTTGAATTTACCGAAGAATTGTTCCAAAAATATGGTGACAAGATTTCATTCTTTTGCAGATTATTACCGGCAATTCGAACATATATTTCTCTACCATGTGGCGTTGGTAAAACTAATTTTGTTAAATTTTCGATTTATACATTTCTAGGATCACTTGTCTGGAACACTATGTTAACATATGTTGGTATCGTATTTGGACACAATTGGAAGAATATTGACAAATATGCAATATATCTCGATGTGGTATCTGCAGGTGTTATTTCCGTATTCGTCATCTGGTTCATTATCAAGATTAGAAAGCGATCAGCAAATCAGAAAAGAGAAATTTCTCGAAGTGATTAGTGTAATTTCAGTAGTATTTTTGAAAAGTGGTTTATTTCAAATGGATTTGTTTATTTGTAATTAATGACATCATCAATAGTATTAATGAATATAGGAATAATTTCTGATACGCACGATGACCTATCAAATCTTAAGAGCGCTATAAGGATATTCAATGATAGAAAAGTCAAATATGTAGTTCATGCCGGCGATTATGTTTTCCCCGGAGTAGTAAAGGAATTCAATCATCTCGATGGTAAATTAATAGGTGTACTTGGAAACAATGATGGTGAAAAATTAGGGTTATCAAAGAGTTTTCAAGAAATTGGCGGAGAACTTTATGGAGAATTTTGTAATCTGAAACTAGATAATCTCAAAATTGCAATATATCACGGAACTAGCGATAAAATGACAGATGCCATTATTTCAAGTCAACTCTATGATTTGGTCATTCATGGGCGTACACATAAAAAACGAGATGAAAAGATACGGGATGTACTGGTGCTAAATCCTGGCTGTGCACATAGAGAGTTTCCAAATATTGAGGGAGAAATTGAAACAGAACCATCAATCATAATATTTGATACTACAAGAATTTCTTATCAATTTATTAGATTATGATTTTAAGAATGATATCTTAATTGGTTATTTTACGTTTGAATGTCTGGAACGCTTGTGTCCTAGCTTTTTATTCTGATGATTTTTACCCTTTCAAGAACTTTCCAATATTCAACTTCAGCTCCTTGGACAATTTTTTCTCGTATTTCCTCTTCCGTGGAAGAAGTTTCAAACATTTCGAAAGTTTCAAGATCCATTACCTGGAACGTTTGTCCAGCGATGGAGATTATTTGACCATTTCTTTTATCTATTAATGGAACGTCCACGCTAGCGGAAACAGGTGAAACTAGACTGTGTTTTGACCCATCGAATACAGAAATTGCAGAAACTCTCGCTTTCGCCGAACCGTGTTTTCCAGGCTTACTATGATCATATGACACAATCCTGCAGGGTTCGTTGTCAATAATAATATAGGAACCTACTTTTAGGCTCCCCAAATCCATCGGTTTGCTCAATATTGGTCGAAAAAGTAGAAAATTGCTTCATATTTAACGGTTCTGATCGGACGAGTCTACCTTAATTTCTCCAAAATAGAGAAACTTACAAGATTAGTGAGAGGAATCCCTTTTCTTGCAACATCCTTTCTTGTTTTTTCGCAATAATTCTGATCGCTTTGATGACTCTTTTTACCGTCGACTTCTAAAATTATGATGTTGTCTGCATGTGGAAAGATAAACGGCAACTTCTTGTTATTCATGAATTTTAAATTTCCCAGATTAGCGCTCACGACCATATCTCTCCTCGCCAATATTCCTGCGATATCCCTCAATTCATGATTGTCTTGATCGTATCTTGTATAGTACATTGATACATAACTGACCTTCTCGTGATATTTTTCAAATAATTCTGTTTCGTTATTAAAGAGAAAAAGAGAGCTATTTGGCCGTTGATATTTTGAAATTCCTTCAACAATATTATCAAGGCCATCATACTTGACTAGAATATAATGATTTGAGTTATTCGGAAAATACGGCTTGCTCTCAAACGCAAATGTTGCCGTTGCAAAATACATATCTTTTACAACGTCAGAATTCTTCCAATACTCTATCAAATTTTGAGAATTGTTATCTCTCTGATAGCATATGTATCCGCAAGGTGCAATTGAAGTATCACTCAATTCTAGAATCGTAATTGGAGAGCAATATTTATACCATTTTTTATTTTGATCATAAATATCTGCTTTCTAATGAAATATTAGAAATTCTTAAGGTTTTTGTTATTTTCATTTCGTGCTTTGAGCGGTATGCCATAGTGCTGAGTCCGTGTTATTGATTCTGTTGATATATAACGGAATCATGACATAGCAAATACAGGTACAAAGTGCTCCTATTGGACAACTTCTTGCAACGCGAAAGAATTCGATCACGGCAGTTTTCAATGAAAGCTTATTTTTCGTACCACATCCAAGTTCTTTTAGCTGATTATGACCATTCAGTGCCCTTACAACTTGGGATACAAAATCAACAAATGTTTTTGCGGGCTTGAATAGAACTATTGCGCTAGGATTGAATACTACATCATATCCCATTTCCAATACTTTGTTTTGTATGTAAAGATCAATAGCAATCACGCCTTCTGGAATACGTATTTTTTTTGCAATATCAGATCGTATAGATAGACCTCTTCCCATTACAGTGTATTCGGATAGTTTCATTTTCCTTACTGATTCCAACCATGCGCTGACAAATATTGTACCCTTAGCTGGAATTCCTTCATCATGAATTGGCCTTGGATTTGATGCACAAATACCCACATTATTATTGACTTTACCAACCAGTTCTTTTGTGCAATTTTCATCGGGTATCACATCGGCATCATATAGAATGATTATTTCGCCGGTAGCACGGTGTACTATATTATTCCACGCATTTCCAGCACCGCTCCTCTTGTCGTCATGAAGAAGGATAATTTTTTTTGAATGATCTTGCATGAATTGTTTAACTATTTTGGGAGTGTCATCTGTTGAATCATCAGAGACAATAATTTCTACAAGATCGATTGAATCAAGATTAGAAAATATCACCTTTTCCAAAATTGTCTTAATATTTGATTCTTCGTTGTACGATGGAATTCCAACAGATACAGTAGTCAAACTCTTCTAATTTACCAGGTAGCATATTTTACTCTTCATATATTCTCTCATTCGATGCGCCATAATTTCTTTCTAGTACTTGATTAAAATATGAATATATTTATAAAAAATGTTAAGTTAAAAATTGATATCTAATCGTCACTTGCATGGTATCCCGCTAAAAACGAGAAGTTTGATTCCTCCGATCATTATCGGAAAATACGAGGGCAACCATAGCAGCATTCTTCATGTTATGTCGCATAGAAATCTTACAGATAGACTCCAAAAAATACTAGATCTAAAGATGGAAAAGATAATCATTTTTGGAACTCCAAGTACGCATGATTCTTCAGGTTCTGAGGCCTGGAACAGAAGTGGAATCGTACAAAACACAATAAAAAGTATAAAAAGTAATTTTGACAAAAAACTGGAGGTTATTGCTGACGTTTGTACTTGTCAATATAATTTGTCGGGGCATTGTGGAATAATAAATCATCAAGATAATCAAGTTGACAATGACAAGACTTTGAAAGTAATGGCAAAAATAGCCCTTAGTTATACAGAATCTGGCGCTGACACCGTTGCACCATCTTCTATGATGGATGGATTAGTACTGTCCATTAGGAACAACCTTAATGATAATGGATTTAGAGACAGAAAAATAATGTCATTTTCAAAACAGCATTCTTGTCTGTATTCCCCTTTCCGTTTAACAGCGTTCAAGAAATTCTCAAAAATAGACAAGTCTACTTATCAGATAGGATTTTCAAACCCGAGGGAGATGTTGAGAAAACTAGAATTGGATTACCGCGAGGGAGCTGACATTCTTACGATAAAACCCTCTATGCCGAATCTTGATTTGATTAGCAGAATTGTTGATAGCGTCGATTGTAGAATAGCTGTTCAACATGTCTCCGGGGAATTTGCGATGCTAAAAGCTGCAACACGAAATAAGCTCATAGAAGAACCTGAATGGTTAATAGGGTATTTTTCATCTATGATAAGAGCCGGAGCCAGCCACATTATATCTTATAATGCTGAAGACATAGCTGCCTTGATTTAAAGTATTGTCTGAAAAAAAATTATTTCTTTAACTGTACAGCATTAATAACGCCCACCTGGCCGGGTCTTGATATTACCCTAGCTAGACCTAATTCTGTTTCTATTACGGTACCTTTTGTAATTACTCCTCTTCTTTCGTAATCCTTGTTGGCAGTGTTTTTTATAACCCTTAGTATTTTTGACTTTGAAGTCTTATTTTCTTCCACATTTGAAACATTTGCGAATTCAGCAGTTTTCAAGGCAGCCTTACTGTTATTTCCACGTACTCTCCTTATCACTTGTATGTCACTTCCAATCAGTGCTTCATTGGGGTATCTGTCCATTTCGAATTTGCGTCGACTTCTCATCGCAATTTTTCTGCCCCCTGTGTACTTTCGACCATATAGATTCTCTATCGATTTCTTCATGATTGCATGATAATTGCAATTGAACCATATTATGAGGTTTTCTATCGGTCTCGTCAAGGTGGAAGCGGAGCTATTTTAGAATCATCTTGTCCTTGAGGGTGTTGAGATCATTTATCCCAAAATAATCCTGAAATTTTCTGCTTGTTCGATAGATTTTCATTCTTCCCAATCGTTCTGATTCAATAAATGCATGTGCCCTTAACTCTTTTAGATGTGTATAAACCTGACTACCTCGAATTTGGACAAGTCTTCTTGACGTAATTGGTTGTTCATATGCAATAAACGATAAAGTCTTCAGAGCACCAACGGGAATTAGAGGTTGTTGGGCAAATCGTCTAATAAGGGGCATATAAACTGGTTTTACTTGAAACACAAATTTGTCATCATCAAGTTGCGCAATTTCAAGGGCCGTCAGCACATTTTGAGTTTTTCTAATGAGTTCATGTAGTAGTTTAACAACTTTTTCTTTGGAACTAATTCCAGCTGCCCTCATCAAATCATTGATAGTGAGTGGCCTACCGGCAGCATAGAGAGCTGCTTCAATTCTAGCTATGATTTCATCGTCAGGAAGTGATTGGGGCACCTGTGTACCAAAGTTATGAAGCTTTGTTATTCAATGTTTTCGTTCAAGGAAATCAATATTTCATCGTCTTTTTGTTCAAGATGTATCTTTCTCTTCATGGCAAGGTATAACACTGCAATAAAGCATCTGACTATCTCAATAGAATTCATTTTTAAAGTTAGATTCTTAAATTCAACATACTTGTCAGCGGTCACAATGTCAAAAATCATATCCTCGTAAGATTGCAAAATCTTTTCGAACTTTACCAAGTACTCGTCAAAGTTGAAGGTCTCTACAGATTCCAGATTGAGCTGATTTCGTCTAGGCTTTGGATTTGCCAGTCCGTTTATCATATTTTCAAGGACATGTAATAATTCTTCGAGTGTGACAGGGTAAGTGGGCTCTATCCTAAAAGGAATTTCAAGTGGCCTTAGATTTGGAATCGGTTGAATATCAACTTGTTCAACACCTTTCTTAATTTTAGAAATCTTTTCTAATCTCAAGATGCTCTCTACCTTCAAACGATAAATTAGTGAAGAAGTCAAAGCAGCAATCCCGCACATTCGAAGATCCTTTTTTCCACTATCGTTGAGTAGTTTCAACAACATTTCCAATAACAATGAAAGATCAATATCCCAAACGTCTTTCTTTGATAAAACGGCTGGATTAAACAGTAAATCTAATGGCGGCTGAGAAATGCT
>DASQWJ010000046.1:0-5371 GCA_035640315.1 Nitrososphaeraceae archaeon | reverse complement strand
GTTGATGTAAAGATACCTTTCTGTAGTTTCACACTTGTTATAACGTCATATGGAATATCAATAAGCTCCGATTTCAAGCCAAGCATGTAGGGGTCTCTTATAATGACCCTCCTATCGGTTGCAATCACATTATTGGGTGTTAATGCTGAGCCACCTGGCATGAATCTGGATTGGTTTGCTACTAGGAGTACTTTTTCGTCCGGACTTAATATCTTCTCAATTTTTTCAATTTCACCTAATTCCTCTGCATCAGTTATATCGGTATTAAATGAATGCTTATCAGCTGCCACCAATTTACCTACTATATGTAACGGTGACATATTTAATAAAAGCTCTCGTGGAATAATTGATAGCTCCGTAAGTATATTTACAATACTTGGTATTGATTTGATATATCAAAGTATAAATGGCAATATCATAAGTATTAAGAGACCTGTTTTATACAGCTGGAGCCAATCAGAAAAAAACTCACAAGTTTTTCATACGTATTAAATGAAATAATATCTTTTAAGGACTACGGACTTTTTATGAAAACATGATTTTATCGACGGTCTTAACCATTAAATTACATTATGAATTGATTTTTCCCGGATAGAACACATGTGATATTAATCTGTGATAACAATTATTACAGACAAACATATCCAGAAATTGATTTAACGAATGAATATGTTTTCTACAATAGTCACATTTCATAGTTTCCATTGTAATATTATGTGCATTAAAATTTAAATAGTTTTTAATATTAATTTAGGCAAATTTTTTCTTGATTAATTTTCTATATTATGAATCTACTGGTATGAAAGTGTACTAAAATTCGTATTATCTGTTGCATGATTTCATGAGATAAAATTGATGAATTATGGAAATAATAGAAACAATTAAAGGACCTCATCTGTTACTTGTCGATAATTATAACATGAAACACATTTTTGAAGTATTCTTATTAACTTGTATGTCCGTCAGTGTGTGCACTACCGTCTTATTGCAGTTAGAAAATCCACCTCAATCAGTTTTTGCCGCAGAACACCCTGCACCAAATATCAATAAGACTAGTTATGATTATCAACTTGAATCAAATGTTACTGATGGAAATACCATAAATGAAATTGCTTACAAAAATCCTCAGCATGGGATATCCATGTTGTTCCCTTCAAATTGGACGTTCTCCACAAGTGGTCTACCAGAATACAATCAAATTGCTGCATTTTATGCCCCATTGCAAAACCTCTCCGATCCAATACCTGCTAGATTAACCATCGCTGTAATGAGTTATGTGCAAACCGTACCACTTAAGGACTTTACTAATATGACAATATCCTCAATTAATCAAACTGGGCAAATTAAGATATCAAGTTCTGATCCAATTACTCTAGCTGGACAACCAGGTCATCAACTTGTGTTTTCAACATTACCAAATATTGGTAATCCGATTTCATTTGAAATATTGCATTCTTGGACTGTAATAGACCACAAGGTTTATGTTTTTCAATATAGTGCAGAAAGCGCCAAATTTAATACCTATCTTCCTACAGTTAAGCATATTTTAGAATCATTGACAATAGAATAGACACGAAAATCTTGCACTGCACTATTTGAGATGACAAGATGACTGAAAAATGTATTGAGAACCAGTTACATGCAATAAAGCGTTCGTTTTAGTAGATATTTAATATGCCGCAGAAATTAACTAGTAGAAATCATATAATATTGGGTGTTAAGGTCAAATGGGAAGCAAAAGAAAAAAGTTAATCATTACAATAGTTCCATTGATAATTATAGTTGCAGCGATTTTTTACCACGTTCCAATTACAAGGATACCCTTTCCAGAACATCTGACTAAGTTGGATAAATTTGGAATTGTGGAAATATATCCTACTAAACCAGGAGGAAGGGAATGGTTTATTGACATGAATAAGCCTGCAGACGACCCCGCGTTTAATCCCGGATCAAATATTACAAAGCAGCTAGATGGTTCTTGGCAGATAAATGGAAGGGTTTACAATGACACGTACGTTGGAGAAGTGAGGATGGAAGTAGGTAAGCTTCCAGGATCCGAAGAATGGAAAAATGTCGAAATGACAGGATATGCCAAAGTAGTTCCATCGAACAATCCAAATGATTCACTGGTCTGGTCAATAAGAGGAGGAAGGCATAACAGCACTATTCCTTGTGAAGGAACAGCCCTTAAGGGAGGAATCGATGTTAACGGTACTGTTTCTTGGGTAAAGGAGATTTGGCATACAGGAGGATATACTAATAAACGAGCTGAAACACAAGTTACGGAACCTATTATTGGAAGATGGATTGGTTGGAAAGTTGTTGTCTACAATATCGATAATAACACGGCAGTAAAGATGGAGTCTTATCTTGATGACAGAGCTAATAATCATTGGCTAAAAGTTACCGACTTGATTGATAATGGTGGATGGAATGCTAATGAGCCGGATCTTTTATTCTTCAGCGCCAACTGTGGAAAGGCTAAAGATCACATACTAACAAGTGGAGGACCGCTGGCCATTTTTAGATCTGATAATATGACATGGAATTTTAGGGACTTGAGTGTGCGAGAAATTCAACCTCCACCATCACCTTAATCTCTCCAATTTCAGTACTTGCATTAATATCAACTAGCACTATCATCTTCATCCACAAAGTTATTCAGTTTTATTCGGCTTCCTTGTAAAATTTATTGCTGGTTTAAGTCATAGATGTATCCAAGCTCTTATAATCTTTGTTGACTACAATAATATATGCCATCTAGAAGTTTGTGGCAAGGTAGCATCTCATTTGGGCTTGTAAGTATACCGGTTAAACTGTATTCAGCAACAAATAACAGAGAATATGTTTTCAATCAATTATGTAAAAATGGACATAGAATAAGATACAAGAAATGGTGCCCAGAAGAAGAAAGAGAGGTTCCTTATTCGGAGATAAAAAAAGGTTACGAGGTTGAAAAAGACAACTATATTTTATTCGAAAAGGAAGAGCTTAACAAGATAAAATTAAAGACAACCCATTCAATTGATATTAAAGAATTCATTGAATATGAGGAACTTGATCCCATCTTGATAGATAACAGCTATTACGTGGCAATTGATACAAAAAAAGGGAACGAAAAGGCTTATGCACTTTTAGTAAAAATATTAAATGAAAATAACTTGGTGGCCATAGGTAAAGTTGTTTTGAAGGACAGGGAAAACGTGATAGCATTAAGGCCTTATCAGAGGGGTCTTGTAATGCATGTTCTAAATTATCTGGACGATATGAAACCTGTGGATGAAATACCAGAAATGGGTAACACAAAGGCAAAATTAGACCCGCAGGAAATTTCGCTCGGGAAGGTACTAGTACAAAAGTATCGCAGTAAGGAATTTGATATTGGCGATTATTCCGACACCTATGTCCAAGAATTAAGGAAGCTAATAGAGGCAAAGAGTAAAGGGAAAAAATTTGTTTCTTCGGCTCCGAAAGAGGCAAAACCTACCAAGGATCTTCTTGAGGCTCTCAAGGCCAGCATCGAAACCAAGAGAAAATAGATAGCAGAGAAAAACCCATGTCGATTCTTCATCTCTGATATGGAGTAAGAGCGAACTAGTAAATATCCAATTATTTTATAAATGTGAAATGATCATCGAGGTTGCCATCTTTGTGTAAGCGTTAAATGTTATACAATTTTCAACACTTCCAAATCTAAAATGCAAATTAATCTAGATGAAAATTGACAGGAATAAATATACTGTATTTGTTTCATAATATGCAGAAAATGGAATACGAAGATTACGGGAAAAGGATGCTAATATACGCAGGTATCGCCATTGTGGGTATATTTTTGGATTACAGGCCATGTTTGGATTCCCTTTGTTCAAATCATTCGAAAGTGATAGCGTGAGTGATGCAAGAGTTGTAATAAAGGATGTTAATGGAAACTGTGTATTAGAAGCTTCAGATAAAATTCCAAGGGTACTTCATAACTGCCCCTATGACAAAGAAGACATTGTATCAACGACATATAAGAAGGGTACACCAGATATTAGGACACATAGCCCAAAATCCTAGTTACGGAAACGTATCACTTGGAATAACATCATAAAAAGCATAATTTCAAATTTTGTGCCAAGTGTTATATTAGATGTTCAGTATACTATCACATGGACGAAGACTTTACTAAAAAATCGACTTGTTTATTATGTGACACTAAAGTAGATTCCAAATCTGAGGCTCAAATATGTTCAACCTGCGCAATTGTGGCAATGTCAGATGAGGATTTCCAAAACCTAAATTATATTTCTCTTGTTGAAAATGCCGAATCTAAATTTATTGACGATAAAGTGAGTAAAAGAATTTTTGATTGGTATATCCCAGTGGGCAGAATGCATGTATTAGAAACAAAAAATCAAGATAAACAGAAAAGACAATCGTGAAATATTATCATCATGGAAGTTTAATATTATCACAATTACTTGGAGCAAGATGAAAGGAACAATCTTTTAATATCTGAATAGCAGAATGATGAACAGGTATGAACAATACCGAAATAAACATGTTCACATGTGTTTTTATTTTTGTTGCAGTAATTGGAAGTTTACTTTTCGTAAATAATTTTCATGTATATAAAACTGTGTTTGCCAGTGCAAAGAAAATAAAGTTCAATGGTGCTGATTTTAAGATAAAGAATTTCGGTATTGACAAAGGTGGATTTCCATTTATAGGTGTTGAAGGCACGCCAGGAGGAACAGTACCTCAGAAACAAGATACAGGATATGCTTATGTCTTTGAAACCAATAAGGGAACCTTCGCGGTTTCATCGGATTGGATGTATCCCCAGTGGCATACACACGAAATAACATTGGATGAAAAAGACTGCGTGAAATCTATGAGAATGAATAGTGGGGGTGCTGAAATTGCAGATGTAATAAGACTTACAGAGACAAACGCAACACATGTTAAGAAAGTCATGACAGCTGAATTTGCTCTGAGTGGGTCGGATGGATCAATTTGTGCTACTAAAATATTTGATTCTGATTCATAGTCAATAACGCGTACTTTTTGTATGCCTAATGAATACGGAAAATAAAAATTTAAGCTGTACAAAAAACGAATGTGATATATTCTAGATTAGTCTTTCTTGAAGGCCTTTGCCTCATCTTCAGTAACATTGAACCAAACCTTATGTCCATCGAATCGCACTGCTCTGTTTTTGGGTAAATAGAATTTGTCTTTATCCACAATTCCTCTTTTTGTTACTATGGTATCTGCATCCAAATCATGTACTTCACCCAAATCATAATCATCAATACCCCTAGCTTCTTTTTTCATGACTTCGTCCCAGTTTGTAATTCCACTCATATGCAATTCAGGGCAACATCTG
>DASQWJ010000045.1:0-2965 GCA_035640315.1 Nitrososphaeraceae archaeon | reverse complement strand
TGGAATCTGTTTGTAATAAGCTGGAAGAGAAGGGGGTCAAATTCCATAAGAGGATTACCCAGGAATCTTTTGGGAAACATGCAATTATAGAAGATCCGGAGGGTCATTTAATATCAATTGTAGAAATTCCACCTAAGGATGAATTGGGTCAAATTCCGTACTATCATGGTTTTGCTCCGGTAGAAGGCTTGACATAATGTTATGATCATGGCAACAATTACGATGGTCAGGTGAATCCTATAGGAGGTACTTGGATCTCAAACACCAAGGGGAACGAGTATACTTTTGTCATTATATAGACAAATCAAACATTACATAATAATAATAAGTTTGATGCAGTATTACAATTAGATGAGCGAATTTGCCTTTTTTCGATTCAAAAGCGCTAACATGCTGACTGATGATGAAGAAAGAGATAGAGAAGAGATTATTAGCCTAACAGAACAGGTTCTGGATTTAAAAGGCATAGAATGTGATGCAAAAATCGCCAAGATATCTGAGGATCTATTGAGAGAGATACTTGAAGAAGTGAGAAAATTGCGGAGGAAAAAGAAAAAGACTTACGTCGATTCAACTAATATAAATTTGAATGAACAAAACAAAGACATTGACAATGGCGAGGGTGAAAGTCCCTACATTGGATAAGAGTTGACTTCAAATGGATATGGATAAACTCACAAATCGTTGGCTTGCGACTTTGGGTATAGGAGTATTGATTTTCGGTCTTGCATTAGTTGTCTTGAAGGTACCTGTACGCACCATGCTCATTTTCTTTGCAATCGGAATACCTGTAGTATTTCTGTGGCTATATTCTGACGAAAGATCCCGCAGAGAAAAGAAGGAAATAGAACAAATGGGTAAAATACAACAACAACCCTGCATCTGTACGGTATGCAAGCACGAACAGGCAGCAGTTTGTATAAATGAAAAATGTCCGTGTTGCATTATCATGAAAGGGGATAGTATTATAGGACATTCCATAAATCCCCTTCAATAGATAATCTGTCATTATTATTATTCATTAATGAAAATAAAAAGATAGTTTCATCATCTATGTTACTCTTGAAAAATACCTCTCTTTTGAAGTATCATGACAAGATTAGGTAAGTATTGGGATGAACGCAGTCACTAATATTAAAGGTCCCCAATTAGTAATCATTATTGATTAGGATAAGAGTAATAAATTTGAACAGCACATGCAAAACAGAAATGTCCATAAACAAGAAATAAATGAACGCATTGCAAATGTAAAGGCTGAGACGCCATCTGCTAATGTAAGTGCACAACTTGCGTTGAATATTATTTATGGGCTAGTTGGCTATTAATTAACTTCTTGTTGACGTATAATCTGGAAATCTTCAATCTGGATTCAAAAATAGATTCCACATCAACTTCCTTGGCAACAAATACTTAAAAATGAATCAAGTATAAACTATGATGTGATTTTGTCCGCAGAGGATGAACTATCTCAAAGAGGGTTAATCTTAACAGATGACATTGCCAATGATCCAATTCTCGATTTCAATTTATACGCTAATGCTATAGCAAACATTGTTAGAAACTCACAGCCAAAATTTACAATCGGGATTTTCGGCGATTGGGGGACAGGAAAAACCACTTTAATAAATGCTGTAGACAAGATCCTTCAAACTGATAAAGATTTGATCAGAATAAAACTTGAAGCTTGGCGCTATAAACAGGAACAATTCCCACTAGTTTCATTGTTAAAAAACATTGCATTTGCGTTACCTACTGAGAAACAATTTGAAGTGTTGAAACAAAAATTAGAAACGGGTGCAATAAATTTTCTCAAAAAAACTCCAGATATCCTTACATCAATCATATCCAAATATGCATCAGAAGAGGACGAAATTTCAAATGAGATGCTTGATACTTTTAAAAAGGAATTAAATTCAAAAATCCAACTAATAGCAGAACTAGATAGAGACACGCTTTATTTTGATGGATTGGACGAAATCAAGAAAGAAATAAGAAACCTTCGTCTAGACAATCCTTCATTTAGGATCATTGTATTTGTAGATGATTTGGATAAATGTTCTCCGAAGAAGGCACTTGAAATATTGGAACTCATAAGAATATTCCATGATATTGAGGGATTTGTTTACATTATTGGAATAAGCCATGATATGATCATCAAATTAAGCAACATAGAAAATAGTAATACGAGTATTGATGGAGAGCATTTTATTAAGAAGTTAATTCAAATACCAATTACTTTACCTAGATGGAGTAATCAGGATATTGTGAACTTGGTCAAAGATTTAATAAAAAAGGGGATGATACATGATAAGTTCAAGGACCTTATAGAAAAGAACATAGATCTAATTTCAATAGCTATTGACAATAATCCCAGAGAGATCAAAAGATTCTTGAACAACTTTTTTGTAGCACATGAGATTTTTTCGGGAAAGAAAAATTTTGAGGCAAAAGAATTGATTTTTTCGGGAAAGAAAAATTTTGAGGCAAAAGAATTACTAGTCATTCAAGCCATTCATTTACGATGGACCAAATTTTATAATATTTTGGTAAAATCAGATGCATCTTTCTTTAGCGAGTTAGATAAGTATCTGAAGATGGATGACGAAACTCGCTTGAAGAGTTTGGATTTGTATGAAGAGAAAAAAGAAGAACGAGATATAAAAGTGTGGAAAGTGTTACGAGATTTTAAAACCGATTCTGGTTTGTGGAATTTCCTAACACAAAATTCAAGTACCTTAAAAAACGTACGGGATTGGAATATCTATAACCATGCTATAGAAACATCTGTGGAACCAACCAGTACACATAGAAAAGCAATAAACTATAAAGCTATAAAGTTACTCCAAAGTGGAAAGATAAATGAATTTAATGATAAAAGGGCTAGTGAATTTAAGATTTTATCTATGAGAGAAGCGGATCTCAGGGATGCGGATCTCAGGGATGCGGATCTCAGGGATGCGGATCT
>DASQWJ010000044.1:0-5657 GCA_035640315.1 Nitrososphaeraceae archaeon | reverse complement strand
TCGGAAATATTCGTTTCAACCTTCATTGAAAAAAGATAATCCGCTATTGTTAATGCGTTTGCAGGTGATAATCTGGTCCTTAAGTGGTCAAGGAAGTAAGGTTCAAGACCTTTCGTTGTCTTCTCGAGTTTTTGTTCAAGTAGTGAAGTTTCTAATACACTATATTTCAATATCCATAGTATTGCGAATTAGTAACTAATAAAGTAGTATTCTTCCCTACATTACGTCCACATCATGTGGTTGACTTTCAGTGTATCCTGCATGGGTAATCTTTACAAACTCAGCATTATGCTGCATTTCTGCAATGTTTTTTGCGCCACAATAGCTCAAGCCTGACCTGACTCCTCCGACAAATTGCTTTATCAAATCAGTAACACTTCCCTTATATGGTACCATTGCTTCCACTCCTTCAGGGACGTAGTCATTAGGATCTTCTACATCTATCACTTGTGATCCCTCCTCTCTATATTTCCTACCAAGGGAAGCATAAAATGATGCCATACCGCGATACATCTTGAATTTTTTTCCATGTCTGACTATTGTTTTACCCGGACTCTCATCAGTTCCTCCAAAAAGGCTTCCAATCATTACTGTGGATGCCCCTGCCGCTAATGCCTTAATTGCATCACCAGAAGTCCTTATTCCCCCATCTGAAATTAAGGGAATATCATAGTCTTTTGCAACCTTTACACCATCGACCACAGCAGTAAGTTGGGGAACCCCCGAGCCAGTAATAACCCTGGTTATGCAAATTGATCCGGAACCCACGCCGATTTTTACTGCATCCACTCCAGCTTTAATCAAGTCCCTCACTCCTTCTCCCGTTGCAACATTTCCCGCTATTAGCTCGCAATCCGGAAAAGTCTTTTTTATCATGTGAACTGCATTAATTGCATTATCGCTATGGCCATGAGCAATATCTACTACTATAATATCAGTTCCTGCATTTAGTAACTCCTCAGTTCTGTCTAAATAATCTCCTTTTACCCCAACAGCTCCTCCAACTAATAATCTGCCTTTCTTGTCTTTAGATGCCAATGGATATCGTTCCATTTTCATTATATCTTTACTCGTTATAAGTCCAACAACATTATTTGCTTTATCAACTACGGGTAATTTTTCGATTCTATTTTTATGTAGAATTTCTTTAGCCTCCTCGATAGAAATCCCTTGTTTTGCCGTCACAAGATCTGAAGTCATAAGATCCTTCACCTTGCTAGCTGTGTCATATTGAAACATGATATCTCTATTGGTAATTATTCCCACCAATTTCTTTGTGACATCGTCCATCACCAACAGACCTGATACACCAAGTTCTTGCATCAGCTTGGATGCTTCAGATGCTGTTTTAGAAGGCGAAATAGTATATGGTTGTTCTATAATCACGGACTCTGATCTTTTTACCCTTAAAATTTCATCGACCTGATCTGAAATTGTCATAAATCTGTGTATAATTCCTATTCCTCCTTCCTTTGCGATCGCAATTGCCATGTTGGATTCAGTGACAGTATCCATATTTGCGCTAATTAGTGGAATGTTCAATGAAATATTTCTCGATAATTTTGTCTTCAAATCCGTTTGAGATCTAGAAATTATAGGAGATCGTTTTGGAATAAGGAGAACATCATCAAAAGTTAAACCTTCTTTTACTTCCAATATTTCCTTGATTTTTATATCTGCGTTGGGATTATAAGCGTTTTCTTCTGAAAGTGCATTTGTCATTTAGGTATTCAAGATCGACGGACCTTTGAGAAAAGTAATCGACCTAATTTAATATCCGTGATAGTAATTCTAGAGCGATGCGTGTTTCTTTAATATCATGTGTTCTTATAATATCGGTTCCATTAAGCGCACAAAAGACTTGAACAACGATAGATGGAATGAGCCGCTCCGATTCCTTCAGATTAAACAGTTTACCGATGAATGATTTTCTCGAGACCGAAATACAAATTGGTCTTGACAATGATGACAAGCGCTCAAGATTCGAAATAATCTCCATATCACGCTCGTACCAATTTTGCTGGGATACTTTCGTAAAAAATGGGTTATTACCACTTGGTCTAAAGAAACCTATTAGGGGGTCTACAATTAATTTCTCCTCACTTATGCCGCTTTGAATGGCAATGTCTATGCTTTCTTTTAAGATGTCGACAGTTTCTCCTATGTCTCCTGTTTGATAGGTAACCTTTTTGTTTCCAAATGCGCCAATAATAACAGGTAGTCCGGAGGTAGAAATTACAGAGCTCATTGCCTTATCGTACTTTAGTCCTGTCACGTCATTGACCAAATCTACGCCCATATCAATAGAAACTTTGGCGATTTCTGCGCGCGGTGTATCAACTGAGAGTGGAATATCAGATACATTCCTTATGGCTGAGATAGAATTTCGAATTCTTTCAAGCTCTTTGCCGGCGGAAATAAGCGTATTTCTATATGGCGCAGTAGACATTCCCCCGATATCAATAATGTTCACACCGTCTTCTTCCATCTTGATCGCTCTCTCGGAGATAATTTTCTTGGAAGTTGAAATTGATTCTTTATAAAAAGATTCTGGACTAGCATTAATAATTCCCATAATTGCCGGTTTTCCATTTCCAATTTCAAGATTTCCAATCTTTACCTTCTTCAATCAAATTATCACCGTTAATTTGAAATTTTTAATAAAATCCTTGTTAAACATTATTAGACAAACTATAAATTTATTTATACCCACAGATTTTTCGATCAATAGTTTTAATATAGGTTAGAATGCCAATTATTATTAATAATATTGATTATTTCCCATCCAGACGTTTTGGAGAAACATTATGACAAGAACGCTTGACAAGACCCATACTGTCCTTTCGTATGTAGAAGGAAGCCTCAAAAACGCAATTGTTATGAATGAGAATGTCAAGGAATGTGGTTTCATATTTTCTCTTATTAATCCACCTGTTCCATTAGGTGGTAATATTGTTTCTCTTGATATTTATGTCGATGAGCTTCCAATATCAAAGAAATCGATTCAGATAGCAACGTCCGACACGATAGTAAACGCTTCGGCATTATCCGAGTCAAGACCAATTCAATTCAAGCCATTTCAAAGCGCTAGATTTTTAGTGATAGGGATGGAATTAGAAAGTCAAAAGAAACATAAGATTACAATTATGAGTAAACTTGAGGGCTTTGAACAAATAATTATTCCATTTACCTTTGTCGATATTACAAGCAATAGAAAAGAAAAAGTAATCATTTCATCAAATTTGCCAGAAGAGTCGGATACTCAAGCTTATGGTGAGACTATGTTTATGAATTTTGCATCGCCATTGGTATTGTCTGGTAGAAAAGCCTACATCGTTTGTTCTTCTAATGGAGCTCTGTCAGCAAATTGGACATGGATGGGTGCAAGATATGACAATGGCGGATTATATGTTCCACCTGCCAGAGCTTTTGGACGGATA
This sequence comes from Nitrososphaeraceae archaeon, assembly GCA_035640315.1. Lineage (GTDB taxonomy): Archaea > Thermoproteota > Nitrososphaeria > Nitrososphaerales > Nitrososphaeraceae > TA-21. The sequence goes on along the minus strand of DASQWJ010000044.1, from coordinate 2,217 downwards.
ATTGTAGAGATCTCAGTAGATGAAGGGGTTAGGAAGAGACTTCCAAATTTCGTTATTTCTTCAAGACATGAAAATGGAACTTTAAGTACCCATCATGAGGTAGCAGGAATTCATGTTAAACGAACTCTATTCGTTCCAATTGAAAATAAGGGTTTCATACAAATACTTAACTTTGATACTGAGAAAATTAGTGAAATATTTAATACCAATACAAGAAAGCAATCAACTAAAAAAATACGTGTTCATTTTCTTATTGATGGTAACATAACAAGTTATGGATTGGCAGCCATTTCCCAGAGTAATTTTTCAAGATATTACAAATCAGAGAATTGTTTACAGATTAGAACAATTGCAAAAAAGGGAGTAGCGCATTATTTTGGAACTATTGGGATTTCACCAAAGAGTCTAAAGCCATCTAAGATACTAACGGATTCATTTGATAATGATTTGGAATTATCTTATGATGTCGAACTTGAAGAAGGGTTAACTAAAGAAATTGCATTAATAGGCGCTGGTGATTTTACGAGTGCACAGGAATGTCTTAATGAATATAAGACAATGAGGGACAGTTATCAAAAACTGTATGAACAAACAAAGAATTATCATAATAATATTTCCACATCTACTTTCACTATCCGTAACGCTACTTCAAATTCAATTTCAAATTCGACAATCTCCAAATTAGCAAAGGCACTCAAAAAGGCAAAAACTGCTCTTGAATATCTAAAGGCAAATTATGACAATCTTGGTGAAGGAATCAGCGCAGGACTCCCAAGGTTTCCCAATTATTGGGCTCGTGATACTGGTTGGTCGCTAAGAGGATACCTATCTATGGGCCAATATGATTTTTCTTTAAGAGTAATAGAAAACTTTCTGAAACGACAGGCAAAATATAGCCACAATGGTGCAGTAAAAGGAGAGCTACCTATGGTAATAAGCGGGAGAACATTCCTCCATAATACAACATATGGTTCTGCGGATTCAACTTTCTTATTTCCTTGGGCGATACGCGAATATGTACATGGTACTGGAGATACTCAATATCTTTCAAAAAGATGGGAATCCATAGTTCATCTTGTTAATTCGGGCTTCCTTAAAGACATTGATGGCGATGGTTTTATCGAACATGGTTTTTCAGGAACCGCAGAAAAATTACCTATTCAGGATTCAACTTGGATGGATCATATTGATAGAAGAAAGAGTGCAAATGACGTACAAGCTCTTTTCTATGAGAGCCTTCTAATTGGAAGTGAGTTAGCAAAGATCCTTGATGATGAAGAACATGAAAAATCCTGGCTTTCGTCGGCTCAAAAATTAAGAGATAAGATTGACAGGGAATACTGGGATCCAAAACTTGGATTTTACTATGATACTATTCGCAAGGATTTCACAAAAGACGGTGCCATTCGTCCAAATGCATTGGTAATGTTGCTTTCTGAAGTAGTAAAAGATCAAAACAAGGCAAGGTTGGTGCTTGGTAGATTGGAAGAGGAGGATATGACCACCCCATGGGGAATGCGGTCATTGAGTAGTTTGGATTCCAAATATCACCCTTCACTGTACCATGACGGGGCTGTTTGGCCACTTGTAACAGGCTGGGCGGCGATTAGCGAAATTAAAAACCAAAGAACACAACAGGCGCTAGAGTATCTCTCAATAATGGCTGATCGAATCATTTCAGAAAATGGCATGTATGCAGAAACATACCGTGGGGATAGACCAGAGCCGTTTAATTCTTGCATACTCCAGGCATGGTCGGTAGGATTATACGTTTATGCATTGCGTGAATTAATGTTAGGTATTAAACCAAATATGATCAAGAACAATATTTGTTTGGAACCTAAATTACCTGACTCTATAAGATCAGATCTTGGCAATCTTAATTTTGATCATTTTATTAGTACCACCGAAGGCTTGAATAGGATTAGCATATCTGTAAGACCTGATAGAGACAAAATAACCATCATTCCAGAACGAAGTGATCTTAAACTACCAGAATTCTCTAGTTCCACCTATTCAATTGATATTCAGAGAAACAAGTAATTCTGCTAATAGTAAACAAAGGAAATGAATTATATCTTAAAATTAGACGAATTGAATCCTTTGGTGAGTACATAGTTGATCCAAATCGACGAAGAAAAGATACACTCTACAATTAATGAAAAAAAACCACGCTCAGTAGCATTAGATGGTCCAGATGGACTTTTGAAGAAAATA
>DASQWJ010000043.1:0-3452 GCA_035640315.1 Nitrososphaeraceae archaeon | reverse complement strand
TCGGAAATATTGATAAAACAACAAGACTTTTATGAACTTTTCCAAGTAATTAAGCAATCCCATGTTTCCCTAAAGACTAACTAAAGTAATATGGTATCCTCGTTGACATTCTAGGTACCCCATGTGTTTCTAAATGATTCTCTTGCCTAAATCAAATAAGATTAATCTTAATTCTGAAAAAATACATTGACAATTGTTATAGAAAAACGTGATAATTCTGAACGCTCACTCCCACAGTTTTTTACAATTAGGAGAATAACATTGATTACATCTTTTGTAATAATTCCTCTTGCGGTTTTACTTTTTTATGGTATCGAAGACAACACAGCTTGGTTTTTTGGTCATGACTACATTAATGATTACAGGTATAGAATAGACGGTATAGTTTATAATATAGGGATAATGGTAGGACATTTCGCATTGATAGTAACCCTTAGTTTGGTTGGATTATTAATAGCATGGATTACGTATGAGACAGTAAAAGCTTCCAATATCATGAATATTTGAATATTTAAGGGATAAGAGATCATGGAAAATTCTAATAGATTTGACAAGATTAAATGCAAAACTTGTGATCGCGAAATAGATTCTCATAAATACCATAAGCATGTTATGGCCTATCACTGTGATTAAAATTCCTTCATTATCTTAAATCATATAGTTCTTTTAGTATATCCTTAATTGTAGTCGTAACCTAATTAGTTTTACAATCTTTCATTGTGCAAATTTGACAACCATATTGACACGGATAGATGGGCCTTGGTCTGCCATAATGCGGACCCATCGAACCATTTGCTAGAATAATTGGTTAAACAGTTGAATCCATTAATGATATTGTTTTGGTAAAAGGTTATTTGTACAAATGATATAATCCAGCATATGACAAAATGTCCAAAGTGCACGCAAGAATTCTTTCATCCACGTATGCTTTTTCTGAAGACATGCGAAGATATAGAGTTTGAATATGCAACATGTTCATGTCCTCACTGTGATACGTGCGTAGGGATTTTGATAGTTTAGTCTTAGTTGTGCGCATTTGCGTATATCACCAAGTATCTTTTTGATTTATTTTTTCGCTGAATGCAACAAAGTCAAACGATGCACTTAGTACTAACTGTATGGCAAAGAGGCGGTAATTTTCTTGAACACTGCTATAGTGTCATCGATTTGGCTGTTGCTTCCTAGAACAAGTAAAGTTTGATTTGTCCCACCAGTTCCGGTTTCTCTAAGATCAATGAAGGATTCTTGGCCAACAATATCGACCTTATCGTCATTAAGTAGATCTGTATATTTCTGAATATCTTTTGTAGGAACCATAAGTGCCGACATCAATTCATAATCTGAGCTCAAAGTGGTATTATTATTCAATTGCATTTGTGGATTATTTATCGTGATAGTTCCATTCATGACAAAATTTAGATCTTCTTTATTCGCACCTCTTTCATAATAAGAGAACGTTCCAGTATCGTTAAACTTGACAGTAGGGCTAATAGAATTAAATTTTATGGAAGCACCAAAGATCTTTTCTGAATTCTGATCCTCTAATGTTACTTTGCGAGTATGGCCTACATCACCAGAAAACCAAGCGATATTAATTTTAGCAGGTGCAAAGAGGTGTTGAGGTACATAGGGCTGATTTATTAATCTCTGTTCCTTTGGCAAAAGTGGAGATTCATGAGCTTCGTTAGGAATCAAAATAACAAAATTCCTCACTGAATTAGGAAGAATCAAAGATTGACTATTCAAGATCTGCGAAGCAATATTTTGTGATCTTGAATTCTGAGCGAAGGAAATAGTTGAAGATGAAATCAACAATATCGAAAAGAGAAGAGCCGCAACCGAAACAATCGAGGAATTGACGACATTCATGATATTATCGACCGACTACTTCTACATATATGCTTTGGTACAAAAGTGTAAATATCAATTGGATTATGACTATATTCTAATAAATCATTTTGTGTTAATATCTAATTAGGAGAATTTATTATTGCAATCTCATATAACTGCTCACTCCGTCCACTAATGATCTAATTATGATCTAATCTGTGCATGAGGTATAACTAGTATAATATCCATGCTGGGAATTCGAGATTTGATAGCCTTTTCAGTGTTAAGCAATATCATCTCAACCTCATTAAGTGGTTTTTTTCCGTCCATTTCTACATGGATTTCAGCTCTCGAAAACATACCAGTTTGACGCAATTTGATCGACCGGACAGTAACATCACCCTCAAACTTTTGCTCCACTAGTTTCTTAATAAGATCTGCGCTAACTGGATTATGCCATGCATCAACCAGAATAAGAGATGATTGTTTCAAAGAAACATATGCCACTGAAAATATGAATCCGGCAATTACCATTCCACCAATGGCATCAGCCTGTAAAAATCCAAACTGTGTTGCTAAAAGTACACTCAAAAAACCAAGGACGGAAGCTGATCCATCCTTTATCGAATTTTTAGCGTCTGTTTTTAGTGATAGTAAATTGTATTTATTAGCAATATGTCTCATCTGGAAAGCTCTGTGCAAAGATATGGCACCTGCTATCGCCAGGACTATCATTGTTGGTATGGGTTGTTTAATTTCATCTGGACGTATCAGTCCTTCATAAGAATGATATCCAATGAATATTCCTATCACGATCATACCTATCGCCGCTACCATTGCCGCCAAGCTTTCTACTTTATGGTAACCAAATTGGAACTTTCTATCGGCAGGTCTGCGTGCAAATCGTAATCCAATCAATACTATAAAAGATATCATTGCATCAGACATTGAATCTACACCGTCCGCCGTTGCTACTACACTTCCACTAATGTATCCCATTAGTAATTCTGCGATCCCTATACTGATTAGGGTTACAACAGAAATTTTAGTAATTCTTTGTCCTGCACGAAATCCTTCATTTACCAACGTTGCAAATGAATCCTTACCCGAAGTTTCTGAATCAGACGTTATTGAATTTGAAGGTTCATTCTCTGAAGTTCTTTTATCCAAAGTATGAGTTGACTAATATTATACTCGATAATTATTAAAGATTGTTACGTATATACTCCAAGTATATCAGTATTTTTGGACACTAAATCTTAGTGAAGTTTAGAAATGGTAGATATATCTACGACATTTACGTCGAACTAATAGATATTCATTTCTTCTGACCACTTCAAACGAATGATTAGTCGGCATGTCTGTTTGGATATCTCAAGGTTTGGTTAGTGTTTCACAGCCTCTCCCATTTTCATCGCGATCAAATCCATGTGGATCAAGTGGTAAAAACTTAAAATCTGTATTTGGAATATCAGGACAATTTAAGTTTGGAGGCAGTGATTTAACACACGCTTCAGGGTAGGCAGAATCACATTTTCTGGTCTGGTTGGTGGACTGCGAAAATGAGAAATTAGTTAATAACGAAATCGTTCCGACCGTCAAGAATAAAGTCATTATGGCTG
>DASQWJ010000042.1:0-4013 GCA_035640315.1 Nitrososphaeraceae archaeon | reverse complement strand
TAGCAAAGAAGCAAAAAACTGTAGACTTGGTTTCTAATACTGAATGTGACATTGTCGTTCCGGGAAGACATGATCCCTGTGTAGTACCTCGAGCTATACCTGTGGTTGAATCATTGGTTTCATTGGTTTTGGCAGACCATGCGATTAGATGGAACCTAATACCACCTGTTTTAAGTGAAGCGAAAAAATGAGTGAAGAAAAGGAACTAAAATTGGAAGGACTTCGCGAAGACATGCGACTTGTTACTGCAGAGATTATAAAACTTGTTCAGAAAAGAATGGAGATAGCAAGTAAAATCGGAAACATTAAGAACAACCTCATGATGAACATAGAAGATATTTCCGTCGAACAAGAAATATCTAGATATGTACATGAAATGGGAACGCAAATAGGATTAAACAGAGAGTTCATAGGTAGGTTATTGAATTTACTATTTTTAGAGTCAATAAAAATTCAAAAGGAAAAGACACCTATGAAGGAAACAAAGCTGGATCATATGGCCATGTTTTTGAAAGCAAAACAGCTTGAATCTGAAGGTAAAAAGATAATTCATTTGGAGGTAGGTGAACCTGATTACATGCCTCCCGTTACCGTCAAACGTGAACTTTTGAAAACTTATGATAAAGGGCACGTTCACTATACGCAAACGACAGGTATTCCTCTACTAAGAAAGTCAATTGCAAGTCAAAGATCGGTAAAGGAGGAAAATGTGATAGTAACTCCGGGCGCAAGATTTGCAGTATTTAGTGCTATGATTTCTACACTATCAATAGGTGATGAAATAATCATTTTTGAACCGGCTTGGCCAGCTTACAGAGATTGTGCAAATTTTATTGGCGTAAAAGTCAAAGCCATAAAAACATCGGTTGAACAAAAATGGGATCTCGATCCGAAAGAGATAGAGAGAATCATAACACCAAATACTAAGATGATAGTTTTAAATTCGCCCAACAACCCAACAGGGAAAATAATTCAGCAAAAACAGCTTGATGCAATCTTAAAGATTACCGTTAAAAATAACATCGTTGTTCTGAGTGATGAGGTCTATTCCATGTACTCATACGTTCCATATAAGAGCATCCTAGAATTTGAATATGATAAGAGTATCATGATTTCATCATTCTCAAAAAGCCACGCCATGACAGGATTTAGAGTTGGATACGCAATATCTTCTAAAGAAATCATAGACAAAATTTCAAAAATTCAAGCAATGGCAATAACCAGCGTAGCCGAACCAATGCAATACGCTGCCACGGCGGCACTGAAGAGTAATGTTACTAACAACGCAAAATTAATGAAGAAACGTCTTGATTTTATTAGAAGTAAACTGAAAGGTGTTCCTTGCGAATTTGTCAACCCAGACGGGGGCATGTATTATTTCATTAGATTCAAAAATAACATCAATGCTACCAAAATACTATTCGATCTTTTAAATGAGGGAGTTGCGGTTGCGCCGGGGAATGGATTTGGGGAATCTTATGTAGATTTTATTAGGATTTCAGCATGTCAACCAATTAAATTGATAAATGATGGATTAAAAATACTTAGAAAAGTTACGAATGTGTGATACATTGGTCAGATTAGTTGCGATTGTAGGTGTTGGAAAAATGGGATTATGGTTCTGTAACTATTTTTCAAAAAAACACAATTATGAAGTATTCTTATATGATAGGCGGAAGATCAACTTAGATTCAAACAAGTACCATAACAAGGTAACTATTTGCAAATCATTTAAAACTTGTGTGGAGAAAGCGGATATTGTAATTGTGTGCGTACCTATCAAATTGACTATACCTGTAATTAACAAGTGTGTCTCAAGAATGAAAAATGATGCATGTATAATTGAGATATCATCACTCAAATCAGACATCTTTAATTCCTTGCTGAAAATTCCAGACCATTTAATTCCAATTTCAATTCATCCAATGTTCGGTCCCGGAGTAAAGAATCTAAGGGATACTAAAATATTGGTTATACCAATCAGGAACGAAAACAAAGAGCAAAATTTAGTAAAATCATTATTTAGGGAAACGAGAACAATTGTGATTAAAGATCCGCAAACTCATGATGCAATAATGGCTATATTATTAGGAATGGTTTATTACATTAATTTATTATTAGTTAGTACTTTGAGCAGGGAGAATATTACGTTACTAAAGAGAGTTTCTGGAACTACATTTTATTTGCAAAAACTCCTCTTTGAAAGTATACTAACGGATCATTCATCACTTATAACTTCACTTCTCGCAGATAACAGACAATTAGTAAGGCATCTTAAAAAATACAACGTAGAAGCAGCAAAGTTATTTGGCATGATAACCAATGACAGGAAAATGCTCGAAAAAAGAATAAATCAGATAAAGAAGGGCTATTCAAACAAGAGAGACATTCGATCCTCATATGAAAAAATGTATTCAATTATATCAAAAATGAAAAACGAATGAAAAATTATTCTCATTCTATCATCTAGATTTAGAGTATTCAGACATGATGAAAAAAATTGTTTCTAATTTACGCTGCGTAAATAATTCATGTGAGAATAATGGCCTGATATTAGAATCACTCCGAGAAACAGGAGATGAATGCATGGAAGGATTTCTTTCATGCAATATTTGTAATTCGGAATTTCCAATAATTCAAGGTGTTCCAATCATATTGCAAAATTTTCATGACTGCGCTCGTCAAAGGATTATGACATATGGAAAGTGGATAATGAATTCCAAATCGCCTAAACTTAAGGATTTTCTCAGATCAATTGGAACGAAAATTCGCTTTCCAACATCTAATGATCCCTATGAGGAGCACAATATCCTGTATAAAGCCTATTTGCATAGTCATTACCATTACCACTTCGATGATCGGTTGTTATCTCTTTTTAAAAGGAAAATAGAGCCTGATCATATCTATAGAATGCTAGGAAAAAGGAATCTTAACTTGAAGGGGATCGGTTTGGACATTGGTTGCTCTATTGGTTCAAGCACGTTTGAGCTGGCAAAAAGATTACCGTTTGTTTTTGGAGTGGACTTATCATTCTCATTCATACTTATGGCAAGAAAAATAATGCGCAATAAAATGAGTAAAAATACTGAGTTCCTTGTATCAGACGCAATAAACCTGCCCTTTGAATCAAGCTACTTTCAAAGTATAATTGCTTTGAATCTTGTTGACAGAGTCGATCCGAACAAACTAATAGGTTCAATAAATAGATGCATTAAAGAAAATGGAAAACTAATAGTGATTGATCCTTACCATTTTGTTAACAATGGCTCTGATCAATTTGATTCAATTCAAATCAGAAAGATTATAGAAAAATTCGGATACAAGTTAGGGAGTAATGAATCATTCATTCCTTGGATAGTGAAAATGAATGAAAGGGCTTATCTCTTCTACTTTGTTGATTTCATTGTAGCAAATAAAGTCAATTGATATCACTCATGATTATTTTCAAGAATATATTCAAAATCATACCAAATCGGCTAGGACATTAGTTCAAAAAAAAACTATATTTTCTTATTTTGCTTTCTTAATGGATTTGCAATAACATCTAGCGAATTTCCGATTAAGAAGAACGCTAACCCTGTTAATGCTATCATCAATCCAGGAGGAATAATCCACCACCATATCCCACGCGATGCTGCATCTGCGGTATTTGCATCATGGAGCATCTGTCCCCAAGTAGGCAATGTTGGATCTCCCAGACCTATAAAACTAAGCGCAGCCTCAGCTAAAATAGCCCCAGGCACAGAAATAGCCACGCTTGCAAACGTTAGGGGAAGCAGTTGCGGAATTATGTGTTTAAAAATAACTTTCATATCGGATTGGCCCATCAATTTGGCAGCTTCAACGTACTGAAAATTGCGCATTTGTAAAGCTATACTCCTAATCACTTTTGCAGTCCCCATCCAACCAAAAGTCATCAATATTAGAATAATCAAAAAAATGCTTCGTCCAAAAGTAATCGATAGAAGAATAAGGAGAATCAAAGTTGGGAAGGCATAAAAAATGTCATTAAT
>DASQWJ010000041.1:0-7224 GCA_035640315.1 Nitrososphaeraceae archaeon | reverse complement strand
ACCACGTTTTGGAATAAATAAGAAAAGGTAAGGATAACTTTCAATTAACCTAAATACTAGTAACAAAAATTAAGGTACTATTGAAGTGCTCTATTTGTAATCATCTTACCATCTATCATGATGGAGCAGGTTGTAAAGTTTTATCATGTGATTGCACAAAGAAAGGCAAGGAATTTAGGGGTGAAGGAAACGCGCCTTGGGATACGCTTTATAGTCCACCTTCATTTCGATCCATTGGTAAAGTAACGGGCTGGCTGGTAAGATTCAATATATCTTTGATAATAGTCACGATTATTTCGTCAGCAGCGACAATATATCTTACCTTTTCGACAGGATATATCGAATTTTTGCCAGTTTTCAGTGTCATAGGCACCTTTAATGGAATAGTATCATTTCTAGAATTTATTACCAGACTTTATTGGTACTACAGAACAATGAAAAATGTCCATTCATTCGGAGCAAAAACTATGACTTCTCCCATAATGGCGGTGATTTGGTGGTTTATACCAGTATTCTTCTTTTGGAAACCATATTACGTCACTCAACAGATATGGAAGACAAGTAATCCGGAAGTAGTATTGACAGAAGGTATTGAATGGGTAAAAACTTCAAATTCAAAAATGATCAAACAATGGTGGGCTTTATTTTTAATATCAATCGCCGGTACCGTTATTGTTGCTTTCATTGGCTATACAAGCTTTGACGCCCAATACAATGTGCAATCAGCAGAAATAGGTCAGCCCCTTGATTCAACTTTAGACTTGCTAACAATTCCGTTTCAAGCAACTGGCATCATTTCAATAATTCTGTTTATACGGATAATAAAAAAGATCGCGACTTGGCAATACCTCAAATCAATAAACGTATGACTCATCATCAATGATGACCAAACAAAATATCGATGATCATAACATATTATGATAAAGTAGAAAGTAGACTAATACATTCCATGGTAAGATTTCATTATCCAAATAATCTTCACCAAGATATTTACTTGCCAGATATACTTTTCTACTGGCGACCGAATAACATCAATATAGCTAGTCTCGATGGACTGCCAGAACATGTAGGTGATATTTATGAGTGTGTATCTCGGAACCGCACAATTTGCATCTAATTTTCTCAGATCCGACTTGAATTGTCATGATGAGGTTTATGTGATAGAACGTATAATAATGTTACTTTATTTGAGTATCAAATACTGATCAAAGGATAAGTGATCGAATAATCACTTTACGACAAACCCAAAAAGAGTTTAACCCACCAAAGTATAATCGCCTTGTGCAATCCGTAATACGACTCTTGCAACTTATTGGTTAATGAAGTGCTAACAGGATATTCTGATAATATTTCGACCTGTAAAAAAATTCTCTCGAGATTAAGCGCAATAAACTATTGTTCTACCACTACAATATCCATTGCTTCTGCCTTAAATCCTATTTTTGCATGAGTTCCGTCACAGTAAGGCTTACTATTGTATGTTCCACATCTACACATGGCAGCGAAAACTTTTCCGTCAACCACAACCAGTTCTGGTCCATTCTCATTACACTTTATCTCTACTCTAGCCATGACATGTCGACATAAGGTATAGAATAAAAGGAGATCTTAGGATAACTATCTTGATAGTTGCAATTATGCAATCATACTTGGATTCAGTTTACCTTTTCTTGTTCCCATTACCTTTAGTTGGACATTACTTATTGGTTACTGGCTCTGGCAAATATGAGATGTCAATAAGCATTATAAAAAATTGAACATAGGACAAACTCAAACGACAAAATAAATACGAAAGTCCTACATGTCATGGCACTGATAAAGCACTAAAGGCAATCCAACCGGTAATGCAACGGCTTGACACTAAAGGAGGAAATCAATGCGAAAATTAAGTAACTGTAATTGCAAATTCCGACTGATATCAATAAATCCTTATTTGTCATAATGTAGAGGATAAACAAAGGAAATGCGAATGACGCTAAAAATTCACTATATTTATTTTTTGATTACGATTTTCGTTTTTTCTATTACCGTGACAAGTATTCAGACGTTCGCGGTAGAGGAGATTTGGGAAGACTATAAAAAAATGGGGGAAATGGTCAAGGATATTAGAAACGGAGACAAGGACGACGACAAAGTAGACTACAACAAATTCAAGAATTCTACTGTATACAAGGACGCAAATGAAGATGTGAGAAATTGTATAGATTTAGCTAATAGGGTAGGAGAGAAATTGGGAGACTATGAAATAGTGCATTGCTTTGAGAATACAAATTACTTCAAGGAAAAATATGTTGATGATGAAGCCCAAAACACACAAGATGCAAATCGGCAGGAGGCAGAAACTCAAAATATGACTCAAAGCAAATCTGCGTCGGATGCAGATTTGTCGGAGGAGGAACAAAAGCGCAAGCAAGAAGAACAACCAACTTCCAATACATTAACTTCCAAAGATGTTAGAGGAAATAACTTGATTAACGAACTAATAAACACAGGAAAGTTCACAGAAGACGAAGCTAAAGAATTTGTGAGTCAAAATATGCTGAATAATGCTAATGTAACATCAACCCCCGATGATACCAGCACTAATGATACAAAATCAATTAGCAGCGATAATCAGCGAGAAACACAGGAACAACGGGAGGATGAACAAGTTGATCAAAATCAGACTAAGCCCCAGTTAACGGCAAATACTACTAAAGCACTGACTTCTGAGTCTGATTCTAATTCCACCGAAGGCTGTGATTCTTCCTATCCAGAAATTTGTATCACAACGTATTCAGCCAAATTGACTTGCGCTGACATTCCGTTCAGGAATTTCAAAGTACTATTGCCAGACCCCCATGGTTTCGATTCTGATGGAGATGGCATAGGTTGCGAAGAATAATGACTACTGGTTCGCAGATTTTTTCCTAACTGGCTTCATAAATAGTAGTATGCATTAAAGAAAAATGAAAACACAATTTCTAACAGATATTCAACAATAGCAAGAAAAAGGAGTTGTTTAATGTGCCTACACGAGATTACTAATCAATGAATCCTTCCTAAGTGTCAGTTCTAATTTACCTTCTCTACCAGTATTTAGTAAAGCTCCAATAATTCTAATTCGATCTCCGACTTTTACCTTCTCTAGCTCATCGCTACTGTCACGCCAGCCTACAAGTCGAATTTCACCAGTATCGTCACCTATCAAGGTATCTGTAACTGAAACCAATTCTCCAGTTTTTGTATTCACTTGTGCTGTATTGGGTTGCTGCAAGACGATAGATTCAACAATGTATGATTCACCTATTGTCTTAATATCTTTTATTTTAGAAATACATTCTTCAAGTCCAGGGAATGAATCGTTTTCTACTAATTCTAAATACGAATCTTCTTTTAGAAATACCATATTCCCAAATATTCGGCTAGGTATACAATCCATTATCGAATTCGGTGTTACCTTATTTGAAAGCCCTTGAAGGATGACATAAACCAATTTCTTATCCTTATCTATGCCGACATAATTTACAGTGTCGTTCTCCGTTCTCCCATCTGTTATTATTCTGATTGAATGAACTTCATAGTCTTGTGGTTTTTCCTTCAATTCTATAAGTGTACTTTCATCACCATGAATCTCATAATCTCCATTACCATATTGTAAATTACCTTCCTTTATTCGTGCTCCAATAATTCTAACAGGAATATTTAGTTGTAAAAATTTTGGCAAGCTATCTTCATCGATGTTCCATAATGCAACTCTTAGTTTCCTATCTCCAGAATCATTTGACAACATGGTTTGTAATGATTTTTTCTGCTCTCCTCGTGAATCTGTAAATTCTGTTATCCGAGGTATTGAACTAATTAGGCCAGACACTACTACGTTCTCTTTTTCGGATCGAACGTTATCAATATTTGAAGTGATGCCATCAATGTCTGGAATTGAAGCATCGTTACCCTGATAAGGAGATATATTTCCGCCCTCCCCTATATTTATAATTGGCTTTCCGTTTAGTGCGCTTTTTACGTAGCAATTTTTAATTTGTATCAAGTCTCCTGGTTTCAAGCCATTGTCTTCAATTACATGTGTTAAATTATCCCAGAGCCTTACTTTTATGCTCCCTCCAGCATCATAGACACAAATGGTTCTGTTTTCAATCTTTTCATTTGAATCCTTCTTTGTAAAAGTCCTTATCGGATAACTGTTAAGCAGTCTAACGGTTAAGTCCAAGTCTCTTGCCCCAATATACAAGTCCTTAATTCCCCTTTTTGTTCGTTGAACATTATCAAAGGAAGCTCCCAAATCTGCAGCTACAAGGAACAACGCTCCTTGATCAGTCAAGTAACCTGCTCCTATCTTTCTCTTTTTTTCTTCTATGAGCTCCTTTAATTGCTCTAAATTAATATCTGGTTTCTGTTCCAGCAGTATGTCAATCATTTTCTTAAAGTCAAGTGACAATCTAGTTGTGACCTCCAAATACTAGATTCTAGCTCTTGCCTATATGTTTTGAGAATCACGTAAGTCTAACAATTCAATCTAAGTCACAGTATCTTTTTGGAATATAGTCAAATTACTGCGGGCCAAACCTAAGACAAAGAAATAATAGTTTTTACGAATCAAGAAATATAAGGGTCAAGGATAGAACGAATCCGATGCTTACCCAGGTCAATAATATATCCACCAAGCCTTGGCCCACTGTCTGCGTTTATTAGCATTTTGTACATGAGCTTGAATATTTTTCTAGGTTGCTCTTGGTTTAGCTTCGAAGTTTCGTAAATTAATTGCTGTATTTTCTCAGCGTCAATATCGCACTTTGGATTCTCAACTTCAAGGCCTTCTAATATTTTTCTTATTATCAGCTTTTCGTTTTCAGTCAATACTACATCAAATTTTTCGGTTGATGTATGGTCATCAGCCCAATTACATGCCAACTGAATTTTTTGTTGTAGATCGGAGGTGAGTTCACTTGCAACTTTATATTTTACCAATCTATCAAAGATTTTTTCTATTCGATCGTTGCCTGAGAAAAAAGATGCTTGCTGAACCATGAGCATGTAAGGAACGTGTTGAAGCGGCTCTTTGGTTGTCTGAAGGTGATTGATAAATTCGTACAAGCCTTTTGTTTTGATGAGCTTATCTTCATTGTCCTCCTTCTTCTTGCCAAAATAAATATCCTCATAGTTGTCGTACTCCTCCATCAAGGTAGGAATGTCATCAATCCCGACCTGCCTTGTGCCAGTTATTCTCTTAAATAGAAGCAACAAAAGAGATTGTGGTGATCCGTAGCGTAACCATACTTGGGGAGTAAGTACATTTCCAATGGACTTGCTTATCTTTTTACCCCCTTTATCAAGAAACATCTCATATTTTACGTGAAATGGATGTGCATAATTCAAGACATCATCTGATACCCAATCATTTACTCTTACTGAATCCATTATATCCTTGCCATAAGCCTCAAATCGAATATCAAGTGCGCACCATCTTGCAGCAAACTCTACTTTCCACGCAAGTTTCCCCTTTCCAGTAGTTATTGGAATCTCCCCGGTATAACCGCACCCCTTTAGCTCACTGTTACCTAATTTAGTTCCACTGCAGACATAACTGACTTTCCTTTCTTCCTTTATGTATTTTTCAGCGTTTGCAACATAAAGTCTTCCACATGATTCACAAATTGGAAAATATGGAAGAGATTCCTTATATTTTGATTGACCCACAATTTCTTCAATCTTGTTACCTAGATTAGGAGCGTTAGCCAGGATCTTGTCAATTTGATTAGATAACAATCCATTTCCATAGACTTTCTCAGCATTAAGAAATTCGTAATTTACATCAAGTCTATCCAATGCGTCAAGTAACAAGCTACTCATATGAGCACCGTAAGATTCATGACATTGACCGATAGGGTCGGGTATGCTAGAAACTGGTTTACCTATGTGTTCAGCCAACCACGTAGGTAACCCGGAGGGTATTTTTCTCAATCCATCCAAATCATCAGAATATGCAATTAACTTTGAGTCATACCCTAAATTTTTTATGGCAAGTGAAACACCATATGCTCTTACAGCATCACCCAGGCTACCTATGTGTGGAAAGCCAGATGCGCCTAGACCGCTCTCAACTAATATCAAGTCAAGCGATCTACCAATCTCTTTTTCCCTTTTAATAATAGTAGCAGCCAGTTTATCAATCCAAGTGCCTTTTCCTATTATTTCTCTCTTCATTTTCTCTACAACTCCTTTGTTACGTATGGTCCGTTCAAGTCATATCCAAATTTCTTGTAATATTGCCTAGTACCTATTGCGCTTATGATAGAAATTGATTCAGTAGAGAATTCATTTTTCACAATATCTTCAGCTTTTTCCAGTAGTCTTGATCCATAACCTTTGTGTTGAGATGAAGTGATCATAAAATCATTATTCCTCCCTACGTCTACCATTTGTCCTAGTACATGCAATTCACGAACAATTGCTGAGGGCGTTCCATCCTTATCTTTCAATTCTTTTCTATGTGGCCTAGCCAATTTCCTTAACCTTAGATATCCGAAAAGAATTTTCTTTGAAGAATCCTCAAGACTCAAGAAAACTTCCTTACCGTTTGAAGAATCATAATCGATTCGTTTGAGAGTAATTTTCACATCTTGATTATTTATCTTTCTGATTCCCACCTCTCGACATCTTATGCAGTTACATTGTAACCCTTGTTTTCTTAATTTTTGCTGTAGTATCTGTCTAATGTTACTACTACTATTGCCATGAATTATGTTTTCAGATTCGATCTCACGTTGAATTCTCATAATTCTTACCCATGAAGGAACAGTTTTTTTCATTTCAAGGAGTAAATCTGTGAATACGTCGTCCGGATATGGTTTGTAAAGGCCTTTTTCATATAATTTTGCCAATCCAGTATCCCGTAAAAGTAACGTTGGGTATATCTTGAGCATGTCTGGTCTTAATCGTTGATCTTTAAACAAATTCCGGAAATCCTCAAGATCTTTTTCAGGAGTAGAACCAGGTAGTCCTGGCATCATATGAGCAACGATCTTGTATCCAGAATCTTTTGCAATTTGGAATGAATCATAGACATCGTCAACTGTATGACCTCGATTGATATTTCTGTAAACATCTTTTTGTAAAGATTGTACCCCTATTTCAACACGAGTAATACCAAGTTCAAGCATTAAATCTATATGAGAATTCTTGCAATAATCGGGTTTTGTTTCTACGGTAAAGCCAACACAACGAATC
>DASQWJ010000040.1:0-8806 GCA_035640315.1 Nitrososphaeraceae archaeon | reverse complement strand
AGCCCACCATTTTCCAGTTCTTCCCATTCCACTCTGATCCTCGTCAAAAATCAGAGGAACGTCATATTCATTTGCCAATTTTCTCATGTTTTGGATAAATAATTTACTTGCAACATTTAAGCCACCTTCTCCCTGTATAGTTTCAGTTAGTATGAACGCTATTCTGTGTTTTTTTAATAGATTTTCCAATTGATTAATTTGCAGATCAGAATCTACTGTGCAAAATTTAATTCTTTTAACTGGTAATTCTGGAAAATTAGTTTTCTGTACCTCCTTACTCATAGTAAAGCTCAATGCACCAAGTGTTCTTCCATGAAAATCCTTATTACAAGATACTCCAGGAAGAGGGCCCATTTTTCTATACGCGATTTTAATTGCATTTTCCACTGCTTCAGCTCCACTATTTATGAAAAATACTTTGGAATTCTTCTTAGATATAGAAAGTAGCTTGCTTGCGATATCAAAGTGCTCTTCACAATAAAAATCTTGACCAGCAATTTTATGAATTCCTTTTGCTGTCCTCGAGTATTCCTTGATAACCTCTAAAATTTTGGGATGAGAATAACCTAATGGACAGGATCCAATGTTAGATGTGAAATCTAGGAATTTATTACCGTCTACATCTTCAATTTCACATCCTTTGCCGGTCTTGATGACGAGAGGATAGGTGAAGGTAGACTCATAAGCCAGTTTCTTGAATGCATTTACAATACGGGTAGCTTTCGCACCTGGGATTTTCATCACCACTATGAATTCTATTTCAAATAGATAAAATTTACACAATAATTATAACAAAGGAAAATCAAATACTGGTAATCAAATCTGATGAAACTCTTTCTGCCCGTCTGCTCAGCATCTTGAACGAATCCAAGATATCCATTTCAATTATTCCTGGCAGATGCTCAATATTTGCCACGTAGTTATTGAGAGTAAACAAATCTTGAATTCTAACTTCAATCCTAATATCATTGCTCTTGAGATCTTCTGTATCAGATCTGTTCAAGATTTTTACAACCTTGGCATATTTCTTTTGATTTTCGTTTTCAATAGGATATCTTCCAGCCTGGATAGATTCTTGTATCATGCTACATAATTCGGATATCTTCATATCTCATACCAATAGTCTCTTACTTAATTTATAACAATATGGATCTGACTATTTTTAGGGCATATTATTGCTGCCAATGAACTATTGTGAATAACTTTTTGGAAATTCCAAAAAACCTACATAATTGAGCCAACAAAGTTTGGACTACCAACCGTGAATTAATATTTAGATAATGAATTCGATTGATGCACCATAATACTATTTATTATCAAAGCTTTTAGAAATACCGAAGGATGAGATTAGACTGGATCTTTAGTTCAATTATTTTTTCATCTATTGTAATCTTTCTATCAGATAATCAGATTGCAGTAGTTAATGCTGTCATCGTTGAAAACAATCCTTTTTACAGACTAAGCAATGCAAAAATTAATGCAGTTGAGTCAATTACAAATGATAAATTGATAAAGATTAAGCTAGAATACGCTCCTGGAATGATTGAAATTGGATCTCCAGAGTTTTTCAAAGTAACTTTATACCATGCGGATAAGAATGAAATAGCATTACACGCAGATACCGATATTATAGTTTCTAAAAATGGTAAGGAGCTTTACAAAGCATCAAATGAATTCTCGCAGCCTTTTGTGCATACTCCGAATGGAATAGTCCTGTCATCATATAAATTCCCAGATTCTGGACAATATTTGATTACCGTAAAAGTCCTTGGAATAAATTTTATGCCTGTGAACCCTGTGCTTGCGAGTTTTACAACTAACCTTATCGATTCAAATAATAAATATCTTGTAGAGATAGTAAAATGAACTTTGTAAAATTGGATAACTACAAGTTTTTACGGAGGGTATAATTTTGAGAGAATCACTTTGTGAATTAAGACGACATCTTATACCAGTTCTTTTTTGCCTCATTTTAAGTATTCTTGTCATTAGTAACAATGATAATTTTTATATTGAAAAAATATTTGCGCATCAATTTACTCCGAATGAGACGGCCACCTTTGTATCCACTGTGTACCAATTGCAAACAGAATTGGAGCTCGTGCCGACGAACTTGGCAAATAATAACTTGTCGCTCGCTCAAAATCATGCAAGCAAAGCTTCCACATTGTTAACTCCGAGAATATTGGCAGAAATAGCGGAAGATAATCCAAAATTGGCCTCGGATCTTGGTAACAGATTGGTTCAATTACAGACTATAACAGAAACTACGACCGGCCAAGTACAAAGCACTAGTCAAGTTGTAAGTGATCTTAATGAAAGGTTGAATGAAGATGCACTTGTTAGAATGGCACAGTTGCAACCAGATTCTTCAAACTTTTTGGAAGGTATTACAAAGACTCTTGGAAACGTCTTTGCTGGAGACAATAAGGACGTAAAGGAACAGAATGCAAAGACTGAGGCACTAGCATTAGCTAATGTCATAGATAGTATCCTAGTTAACTACGGTAATGCATATCAAGTAGAATTTGATATGACCAATATGTCAAATATGGTCATGCCTAGCAAAAATAGTAACGCTGTTTCTATGGTAATAAACAATACATCTAATGGAATGATGTCCGCTACTGGCAACATGAACATGACCACGCATCCACTAAATACCTCATCCAGTGCAATGGAACAACAAGGTAATGAAATGATTGATGATTACTTTTTGGTTAACATGTCAGATTACCAAAGTGCCCAGGCGTTGGTGATAAAAGCATCTGAAATCTTTAATGATAAACTCAGGTTCAAGGATATAGATAACAGAAATATTACAGAATATATTACTAATCTAGAAAACGGTTT
This sequence comes from Nitrososphaeraceae archaeon, assembly GCA_035640315.1. GTDB lineage: Archaea > Thermoproteota > Nitrososphaeria > Nitrososphaerales > Nitrososphaeraceae > TA-21. The sequence goes on along the minus strand of DASQWJ010000040.1, from coordinate 5,953 downwards.
GACTCAACTCAATAAGATGGTTGCAAATAAGGATTCGCCTATGGATGTAATGATGGTCGTTCACACTAAGATTCATCCAAATTTACTGGAGGCTTTTAGCTTGCAGTTACATAAATAACAGTGAAATCTATTTTTGATCCTCCTCTGTTCCTGCTACGCAATAAGATACAAGTTTTTATTGTTGTTTAAATATGAATTAAGCCTATCAGTACAACCTTCATCGGGATTAAATTATGGAAAAGAAAATATCTCATTCTCATGATTACGATCCAGCTCTTTTGGAAAGAATGTTATTCAAGGTCTCAAAAAGATGGGTAGCGGGATATTCAAATATTGAAGCCATTAATGAAGCAAGAAAATCTAATAAACGTGGAATGTCCGCCATTCTTAACTATCTAGGTGAAGGTTATACAGAAAAATCTCAAATCGACAGATCTGTCTTAGAGTACTTTAGTTTACTTAATCTATTGAAGATGAATAATATTAGGAGCAGCATTTCTGTTAAACCAACACAAATCGGTCTTTGTATTGGATACGATATATGTTTAGAGAATTTTGGAAAGATTTCACAAAAAGCAAAGCAAAGTGGACATTTCATGTGGATTGATATTGAACACTCTGACTTTGTCGAAGATACACTGTCAATTTATCTTAAACTGTTTGAAAACAATAGAAACACGGGCGTTGCAATTCAATCCTATTTAAGAAGGAGCTACAGCGATTTACTTCACCTTATGGAAAATTCTGCTAATTTGAGAATAGTAAAAGGGGCATATAGCGGAGAAAAAAATGACGCATACCAGTCAAATAGTGAAATAACTCAAAATTATTCAAGACTGATGAATGTGATGCTCAAAGAATCATCCTACAACGGCATTGTGGCTATTGCCACGCATGACTCTAATCTTATCGACGAAGCGTTAGCATTATCAACTACAGGATCGATAAAAATCAAGAATCTGCAGTTTCAATTATTGAAAGGAGTACGCGATGAGTTAAAGAAAAAAATAGTAAACGATGGATATATAGTATCGGAGTACATGCCATATGGTGAAAAATGGCTACAGTATTCCCTAAGAAGACTTAGGGAGCGAAAAAGAAATATATTTTTACTTGCTAGATCCCTCATAGAATCTTGATCCCGTCTAGTTATTTGATACATTTTGTGGATATCATTGAACATTACCAGTATGGATACGCTATTCAAAATCTCTCGATTATGGAGTGTGCTGGATAAGCAGGATGGTATTTAAGAACGAGGATACACTCCAGACCTTTCTTGATGCCAATCAGGAGTATCGATTTCATAAATTATATGATGATGCAATTAGTTTCGTTTCTTCCGAATTTGGAAAAACATATCCTATTATTATTAACGGTAGAAAAATATCTACTTCACAAACTATAATTCGGAGTTCTCCCACGGACAAAAGACTCACTTTAGGATACATTATGAAAGGTAACTCAACCCACGCAGAAAACGCAATTCAGGCGGCAAGCATAGCATTTGAAAAGTGGAGCGTCATGGATTACAGAAAAAGAGTAGATTTGTTTAGGAAAATAGGCGCCATCATGAAGAGGCGTAAGTTTGAGTTGGCAGCGTGGCTTACGTTCGAAAATGGGAAGAATAGATACGAAGCAATAGCAGATATTGACGAAGCAATTGATTTTATAATGTATTATTCTGATGAAATGCAGAAAAACAATGGTTTCGTTACTAAAAAAGGAATTAGTAAAAATGAGCAGAACACAAGCATAATGAAGCCATATGGCGTATGGGCCGTTATCGCTCCATTTAATTTTCCTGCAGCGATATTGGTTGGTATGAGTGTTGGTGCACTAATTACTGGTAACACGGTTGTCATAAAACCCGCGAGCGATACCCCTATCATAGGTTATAAGATTGTTCAAATCATGATTGAAGCTGGGATACCTGATGGAGTAATAAATTTTGTTCCAGGATCAGGTGCAGAAATAGGTAAAACAATTATTGAAAGCAAAGATGTGGATGGTATTGTATTTACTGGATCACGAGAGGTTGGTTACATGTTAATGAGTGAATCAGGTAAGACAAAACCTCGTCCAATAATTGCGGAGTTGGGAGGAAAAAACGCAACTATCGTGACAGATACGGCAAATTTGGATATCGCAGCCGAAGGTGTCGCCAAGGCTGCATTCTCATTTTCAGGCCAGAAATGCAGTGCATGTTCACGCGTTTATGTTCAGAGGAATGTTAAATCTAAATTTTTGTCAAAACTGCTTGAAAAAACAAAAAAGCTAATAGTAGAAAATCCTAAAGAGCCAGATAGTTTTATTGGGCCAGTAATAAACTTGAATGCATACAATAATTTCAAAAAGTTTTCTAAAATCGCTTCAAATTCTGGTAACATTCTGACAGGAGGATCGGTCATAAAAAATAAGGATTTTAAACATGGATATTATGTTCAACCTACAATCGTAGAAGGTTTACCAATAGATAATACTTTACTCAAAAAGGAACTATTTGTTCCTATTTTGTGTATAACTGAGTATGACAAGTTTGACAACGCCATCAAAATGACAAATCAATCAGAATATGGCCTCACATCAGGAATTTATAGTAAGAACAAGAAGGAAGTTTTGAAATTTCTCAGAGATATCGAAGCGGGAGTTGTTTATGTAAACAGGAAAAAAAGTTCTACAACAGGTGCAATGGTGGGACGCCAATCCTTTGGAGGCTGGAAAGATTCTGGAACTACAGGAAAAGGTACGGGAGGAAGATACTACCTTACTCAATTTATGCGAGAGCAAAGTCAAACTATCGTCAAATAGATTATTGGTGGTATATCAGGGGTATTCAATATTATTACTGGTGGGAGTCTTGGTTAATGAACAAGAACAACAACCAAAAATAAGCCCACCAGTTTGTGTTTAGGAGTTAATACATAATGAACAACAAATTATATAAGGATCTGAAAAGTCATGCAGAAATCCGCACTGTCCAAAACCTAGATTAGCATAGTACTTATACCAACACTTGAATCGCTAGAATTCTGTTTCTACAGTCTATCTCGGAGCTACATAGCGAAAACTTCATTTTAGATTGTAACAACTGCCTCCGCCTATCTTCTGATAATATTTTTGATGATATTCTTCTGCTGGATAAAATGTAGATGCCGCTACAATTTCGGTAACTATTTTGTTCTGAAACCTCGAATTGTCTAGCTCCTGTCTTACTTTTTTAGCAATTTTTTCCTGCTCTGAAGTATGATAAAATATTGAGGAACGGTATTGAGTTCCTATGTCAGGACCTTGCCTATTTTTAGTAGTAGGATTGTGTATTGACCAAAATAATTCCAATAGCTCTTTATACGAAATTTCTTTAGGATCGTACTTTATCTGTATGGCTTCAGCGTGCCCTGTTTTATCGGTACAAACATCCTCGTATGTTGGATTCTTAAGTTTTCCGCCGGTGTATCCAACTCTAGTTGATTTCACCCCTTTTGTTTTCATGAAAGCATCCTCTACACCCCAAAAACAGCCTGCTGCAAATGTAGCAATTTCAAGACCACTGTCATTCATACAATATTCTAGTCAATGATGGTCCTAAAACCTTTTTCCAATTCTATCAAGTTTTGTATGATTCTATCATACTTACATTCAGAATTGTCGCACTAGACTTTATTTTCTAGATCTGATTGGTTTGGATCTGAGATGAAGATGACAACAAGGGCAAAACGAGCCTTCATGAAAGAAATACACCGAACATCTCCTACAATATTTTACGCCATCACTGTATCTTGCACCCAATATACCTATTTCATCACAAATACGTCTACAACCCATCGTATAGCTTACTCGTTTGATTTTATAATGGTGAATATACCTAGCAGGGAGTGGGTGTTATCAACGATGAAATATCAAAATTCCTTGATTTCAAGAGGATAATAGCTATGGTAGAAGAATTATTTCAAATGTATGCGTTATCTTTGACTAGTTTTTGTAGCTTTACTAACGCCTCCACAGGGGATTGATTTGTACTAAAAATAAACAACGTATGTTCTCCTGTCTTATTATCGGGCCAGAACTTTCCCTCACAATAGGAGCAAGTATTATAGTTGAAATCATGTTTGCTAAGAATGTTAAAACCGTTCTCTGGAAATTGGCTTTCATAATAACCCAACCATCCTGGGTGTTCTATACCATCATTATCCAACTTGTTTGATACTTCATGAGTGGGTGAATAAAATCCTCCCACTGTCTGGTTACCTGTCGAATTTTCTTCTGTCACGGTTATGCTACCTTTCATCCAATCATATTCAGAATCAGTAATAGAGTAATTTCCTGGCGGCAATATTTTGGATTCAGATGCATCTGCATATTCCATTTTTCCAGTGGAATAGATTACCTTCCCAGAGCTATCTTCCAAATTGATGGTGTGAGGATGAGGTGTATTCCAAGGGGCGTCTGCATTCAGAAAAATAATTGCTGTTCCTTTGGGAAGAACCAGATGAGTTGGTACGAAATATGGATTATGATCTGTGAGAAGCTTATGTTTTTCTTCAGACCAGTCTTCATGAGCTTCATTAGCTATAAGAATAACAAAATAGCCAACGGATTTCGGCAAATGCATAGTTTGCGTATCATAAACCGACTTGGCGTCTGGAATTTCTGATATTTCCTGTTGTGAACCAAGTGATTTGTTATTAATATTTATTATTGCTAATGTTGAAAGCAAGCACATTAAAACAATAAAAATTGATTTTCTAGAACTAGTCATATTCAAACATATTCCGTTACTGATAAGGATAATACTTTGATTCTAAAAAATACCATATAAATATTTAACGAACTTTACTCCGCTTCTTTCTCAGATAGGTGCTTATTATTCCAATGTGTCACAAAAACCTCAATGTTATCATCAAACTCTTTTGTTGATCGCGACAAAAAAGAATGTCCAAATTCCCATCCCAATCTATCGCATTCTGCACATTCTTTTTCATAATGCGAGGAAAAACCATGAGCCTCTCCTACTATGCATTTTGAAGGACTATCTAAAGCAAAGTAAAGTTTCCACCAAGCAAATGATAATGGAAACGGAAACCCTTCTTGTCTAAAAGTCATAATTTTATTTGCCCACTTGGGAGCAATTTCATTAAATCCTGCAGTTCGTGCACATATATTCTGGAACAAGTCATATTACTCTACTTGTCCGGTATTATTAAGTATTAAACTGTGTGGTTCTGTTCGATTAAGGGACAAATTTAAATAAAATATAATGTTTCATCAATGCCTAAAGTAGATGATAAAAACAGTCAATCAACAGATCATTATTTCACAAGAGATACTAGATTTAATGAGCAAATTTAGAAATATGGTCAACGATTGTATTAAGATTGGTTTACAAAATAATGTTACTTCACTAAAAGTACTGTCAGCAAAGTCTTATCATTACTTGGATAGATATGATATACTAAGTTATTACAAGCTTCATGCTATTTCAAGAGCATCTGGAATACTGCAAAATAGAAAAAAATCAATTAAGAGAGGATTCAAGACCAAAACTCCCTATTTAAAAAATGGTATGATAGTTTCTTGTTATGGATTTAAGGTTGACTGGAATAATGGAGCATTAAGAATACCTCTTGGAGGGAAAAGATATTTTGATATCACGCTAAACAATTTTGTATTAAGAAAAATATCCACATTGAAAGTGCATTCTTTTTCTATCTCTTCTTTAGGTAAGCTGAGCATCAGTTACTCTAAACCAATAAATGAACAAATTGAATGTACCAGTATTGTAGGCCTAGATAGAAATCCTGGCAATGTAACAGTCGGAAATATTGATAATACGACAAGATATGATTTAAAAAATGTAATGAAATAATTGATAACACCAAATCAATTTACAAATCCTTCAATAGAAACGACCATAGAATCAGAAAAAAAATTTATGTAAAATATGGGAATAGGA